>QILZ01000059.1 GCA_003233545.1 Spirochaetales bacterium | reverse complement strand
CTGAATATTCCCGAATGCCATTTCCGCAGAAGATAGATGTGTATTTCATCTGCAGCGAGCATCTCTTTCATACCGATTGTAACGGCAAGCGGTGGTACCAGTTCGAGCAGTCCTCTTGTGCCTCCCAATGCATTCTGACTGATTGTCTCGCAGGATAAACGGATTACTCTTGTTGTACTGTTTTTTACATTCTCTGCCGTGCACTCGTCTTCTTTACCGGGAGGATCATTAAAAGCAAGGTGTCCGTTTAGACCGAATCCCCCGAATACAACATCGATACCGCCTGTTTCATCTATTTTTTCCTGATACAGTGTAATATCAGAAGGATCGGGGAAATTCAAATTATCCTTCTTTATTCGTAATTCCGGTTTAACGGAATCATAAAGCAGGGAAAAAATAAACTTCCTGAACGACAAAGGATGATTATGATCGATTAATGTCTTTTCGTCCCTGCAGTATTCATCCATCATAAAAATGTATAGGTTTTTAAGTGATATATTTTCTCTATTCACTTTTTCCACAAAGTAACTATAATCTATCGGCCCGGTAGGAAGTACAACGGAAAAACGGGAATTTGTTTCATTTGCCTTCTTTATTCTTTTAACCATGTATTCTGCAAAGTGCTTATTCTGTTCTTCGAGTGTTTTAAATATAAACCAATCCCAATCCGGTCTTAGCTTTGCAAAGTCATCTTTTGTAATTTTCATGTAATCTTTTAAATAATCCATTCCTTAATACCTCCGCTTAAAATCCGGCTTTTCCGGCGAAAAGCCTATAAACCTTTATTTATCGCTTTAAGTATTGCTTTCATGTCTCTCTTAAGCTTGTTTTTTACTTCTTCCGTTACTTTCCAGGCATGTCCTTTATGGTTTATCCCGGTAGATAATTCATTGAAATATTTTATGTAGTTCATTCTAAAGGCTTCTCCGAAGTTAATTTTTCTCATCCCGCATTGAACGAGCTTTGTAATAAGTTCAAGAGGTATTCCGCAGGTGCCGTGCATAACGAGAGGTGTACAGGTCATGGCATGAATTTTCTTGATCAGATCAAAATCTATCATTTTCTGTTCTTTATAATAGCCGTGCGATGTTCCAACGGAAACAGCCAATAAATCCGCATCTACCTCGTTCAAAAATATTTCCACCTCCCGGATATCCGACTTAAAAGTACCATCCTCCGGTTTTTCTGCCTGCGCCATATGCCCGACTTCAGCTTCTACGGATACTCCGATGGGTTTAACATACTTTATTAAGTCCTGTATTCTTTTAATATTATCTTCTAAAGTGTATTCCGTATTATCCATCATAACACCTGTAAAACCCGCTCTTACAGCCTGCATGATAGATTTAAGGGAATTCCCATGATCGAGTGTAATTGCATACGGTACTCTGCTGTTTTTTGCAAGGTGTTTTATTAACAGCACGAAGTACTCATAGCCCCGATAATTTATATTATGCTCATATGCCTGTATTATTACGGGTAAATCCTCTTCATTTGCAGATTCGATAATTGCCCGTGCTATATCGTAGGTCGCCCCGTTGGCATTCATCGCTGCTACCGAATAATTATTTTTATAAGCGTCTTCTATGAGTTCTTTTGCATTCATTAATTTCATCGAGTATTTAAATTACCCCCTTTGACATAGTATGTTTTTTGCCCGGGCAGTTTCAGGTTGTTATTCCGCGGCTCCCGTTTATTTACTTACTATAACTAACTAATATACTACCTGAATTTACCAGACTCCGCACTCTTTGTAAAGTACATATTCGATTACCGGGAAGTATCGGCAAAAAAATTATCAAAAACAAGGTCCGTTGCGCCTGCTCCGGCCAGAATGGGATCGTACTCATCGGATAGTATTATGAAATTGCTTTCTCCGGAGAGGGAATCGTTTTTTAATCTCTCTACTATAAAGTTTTCCAGCAGTCTGGATACGATTTTTGAACGTGTTATAATAAGAAAACTCTGCGGTGTAAAAACCTGGTAAAGATTCTTGATTCCTTCGAACAGGTAGTACGACTGCTTTTCTATTACTTTTATAAAATCATCATTAACATCTCTGTCTGCAATCCGGCTGAAGGAGGTTAATGAGTTTATCTCCTGTAGCTCCGAAAAAATCGTATCCTCGGAAATATATGCTTCGAGACATCCCCGTTTGCCGCAGGAACACCGCTTTCCGTTAATATCGATCGACATGTGGCCTATTTCGAGAGCTGTCCTGTTCTGGCTTGTAAATATTTTCCCCTGGTCTATAAGTGCTCCGCCCACTCCCGATCGAATCAGAACAAGAAGCAGGGAGTCTATATTTTTAGCAATCCCGTAGCGGTATTCGCTTAAAGCAATAACGGAACTGTTGTTGTGTATAAAAATCGGAACATCGAAAAACTGTTCCAGTTCTTTCTTTAAGGGGAAATTGTTCATTCCCTTTATCCTTGCGTATGATATGATGCTTCCCTTATTTATATCGACTCTTCCCGGCGCGCCTATTCCTATTCCAAGCAGCTTGCCGGGTTCTATTTTTGATTTTTCGATAGCTTCGTCTATATGCTTTTTAAGAGATAGTTTGATTTCATCCGCAGTGATATTTTTTTTAAAATCATATATCTTTTCAAAGATTGTATTTCCGCAGAAATCTACTACCACGATCGATGCGGATTTAGACCAGAAATCGATTCCGATTGCGTTAAAAATACCGGGACTGACACAATAAAAAACAGGTCTGCGGCCTTTCTTTTTGATAGTGTCTTTATCCGTTCCGCATTGCCTTATGTACCCTTCGTCCTCTAACTTGGAAAATATTCTTAAAACCGTAGGTGCTTTTAACCCGGTAATCCTCGCAATTTCTGACTGCGAAATCCCTTTATTCTTATGAATAAGGTTTAGAACGAGTTTTTCATTGTACTCTCTTATGTCGTTTCCTCGTAGAGGCTGCCTGTTCATATAATTACTTTCCGAAACTAATTATTAGTAGAATATCAAATATTTAATGTAATGTATAGCATTATTAAGGAATTATTTAAAGTACCCTTTATATTATGGCGATGAAAGGTTCTTTACAAATTAATCGCTTTCTGTTAATCTCATTAAGTTAGTTACAGAAAGTAAATAATGATTCTACCGGAGAACCGGAGAATCGGAGAACCGGGAAACTTAAAGGGGTTAATATGAATAACACGGAATTATTGCGGTTAAAGAAGAAGGCAAAAGAGATACGTAAGCTTACAATAGACCAGATAGGTTATCTCGGGGTGGGGCATATCGGGGGTTCCTTATCCATAGTCGAGGTTTTAACACTACTGTACTACAAGCACATGCGGATCGATCCTGAGAAGCCTGGTAAAAGGGATAGGGATCAGCTTATTTTATCTAAGGGGCATGCGGGTCCGGCTCTGTACAGTATTCTTGCGGACAAGGGCTATTTTCCAAAGGAATGGCTCCATACGCTGAACAGAGGCGGGACAAATCTTCCCAGTCATTGCGATATGGTAAGAACTCCCGGCATAGATATGACGACCGGCTCGCTCGGGCAGGGAATTTCCGCGGCAATAGGGAAGGCTCTCGGAAACAAAATTGACGGCATTTCCAGTTATATATATGTAATTATCGGTGATGGTGAGAGCAATGAAGGTCCCACTTTAAACTCCCGCAGATTATTGCTTTTACCGATTATAATAAGCTTCAGATCGATGGTTATACATACGATGTTATGGATCTTGAGGATATTACATCAAAATGGCTCAGTTTCGGATGGTTTGTTCAGAGGATAAACGGCCATGACATACAGGCCATCGACAGGGCCATTGTAAAGGCTAAGGATGAAAAGTGCAGACCTTCCATGATAATACTCGATACCATAAAGGGCAAAGGAGCTTTCTTCGCAGAGGGTGTCATTACAAATCATAATATGGTTTTTAGTTACGAAACGGCAGTTAAAGCGGTTAAGCTTCTGGATAAGGAGGAATAAAGTGGCTTTTAAGGATATGCGTGATATATATAATGAAACACTTATGGAAATGGCGGAAAGAGATGACCGTATTGTTGTTCTCGACGCCGATTTAATGAGTTCTAACGGTACAATGCCTTTTAAAAAGCGGTTTCCCGGAAGGGCTTTTGATGTGGGAGTCGCAGAAGCCGACATGGTAGGGATTGCAGCAGGATTATCGTCGGTGGGGAAGATTCCTTTTGCGGCTTCTTTCTGTTCATTTGCCGGCAGGAAAACATACGACCAGTTCTTTATTTCGGCTAATTATGCTCACCTTAATGTAAAACTGGTAGGGACGGATCCGGGAATTACTGCGGTGTTTAACGGCGGAACGCATATGTCCTTCGAAGACGGGGGGATAATGCGGAATATACCGGGACTTGTTGTTTTTGAACCGGCCGATGGTGTAGCCCTGCGAAACCTCGTAAAGGAAGCTGTAAAACATTACGGTTCGACTTACATGAGAATGCACAGAAAAGGGAATGAAAACTTCTATTCCGAAAACGAGACCTTTCAATTCGGCAGAGGTAAAGTTCTGCAGGACGGAACGGAGATTACTATTATTGCCACAGGCCTTATTATGCTGAGAGAAGCGATGGATGCTGCTGAACTTTTAAAAAAAGAAAATATATCGGCTGCTGTTATCGATATGCATACGGTAAAACCGGTGGACAGGAAACTTATCCTTGAATATGCGAGGAAAACGGGTGCTGTTGTAACATGCGAGAATCATCAGGTTAATAATTTTTTGGGTTCCGCTGTGGCGGAGGTGCTTTCCGAAGCATATCCGACTCTTATGGCAAGAGTCGGGGTTCCGGATAAATTCGGAGAAGTAGGAACACTGGAGTACCTTAAAGAGCGGTTTGGTTTAACCGCTTCCAATATAAAGAGCAGAGCGATCGAGCTTTTACGTAATAGAGACAGGTTAAGAGGAGGACAAAGATAATATGAAAATAGGAATAGCGAGTGATCTTTCCGGTTTCCCTTTAAAACGTGCTGTTGCCGGGTATTTAAAGAAAAGAGAGAATACGGAACTTATGGATTTCGGTATCGAATCGGAAGATAAACCCAAAGTGTATTTTGAACAGGCACAGAAAGTCTCACGTGCAGTGCAGGCGGGGATCATAGAAAGGGGTATTCTTATCTGCGGCACGGGCCAGGGCATGGCAATAGCAGCAAATAAACACAAAGGCGTTTATGCAGCTGTAGCAGTGGATGTATTCAGCGCCGAAAGGGCGAAAATAATAAACAATGCAAATGTTCTGACCATGGGCGGCTGGATAACGGCTCCGTTTCTTGGAATTCAGATTGTAGAGGCGTGGCTTCAGATGGCCTTTACTCAAAAGATGGAATCTAAAAAGGACTTTTTATCAAATGCATTTAATCAGGTCCTTAAGATAGAAGAAGAGAACTTTAAATAGCCGGAAAGGGTCGAAAAAAAAATGAGAATATTTGAGTATGAGGCAAAAGAACTGTTTAAAAGCAAGGGAATTGCAGTACCTGTATCCGGACTTGTGGAGAAACCTTCGGAACTGGAAAAGGTTCTCATCGATATAAGCGGGCCGTGGGTATTAAAACCGCAGGTGCTTTTCGGTGCACGCGGTAAAGCGGGTCTTATCAAATTCGCAGATTCAAAAGAGGCGGCAGTAACAGGAGCAGAGGAATTATGGAATGCAGGAAGGGGCATAAAGAAGATTCTCATAGAAGAGAAAATACAGGTGCAAAGAGAATTGTATTTATCCGTAACCATCGACCCCGGGAAGGCCTGTGCTGTGATTATTGCATCCGCACAGGGAGGTACGGATATAGAAACGCTGGCTGTTTCGGGCAAAAAAGATATTCTCTATGAATATATCGATCTGAATACCGGAATTATGCCGTTTAATGCAAGGAAAATAGCGTATGGAATCGGCCTGGATGATGGATTGATATCCCGGTATGTTTCGGTTGTTACATCACTTTATAATATTTTCGAAGAAAGTGATGCCGGGCTTGCAGAGATAAATCCCCTGTTTATTACAGGCAGCGGAAATATAATTGCAGGCGACGGAAAGATGATTGTGGATGATTCTTCACTTTACCGTCATCCTGAAATAAAAGTAACAGGAGAACGTTTCGAGGATGACCTGGAATATGAAGCTTTCCGTGAGGGTATTCCATACCTGAAACTTAACGGGGATATAGCCCTTATGTGTGCAGGGGCCGGCTTAACGACAACCGTATATGACCTTATAGTTGATAACGGCGGAACTGTTGCAAACTATCTTGAATTCGGCGGCCCGAATTATACCCGTGCAACGAATGCTATGGAACTATGCTTAAAAAGCCTGTCGAAAGTTATCCTTATAGTTACTTTCGGGACAATAGCAAGAGCGGATATCATGGCCGAAGGCGTTGTAAAGGCGATTAAAAAGTTAAGGCCCAAACAGCCTGTTGTAACCTGCATTCGTGGCACTAACGAGGAAAAAGCGGAGCAGATACTAAAAAAAGCTAAGCTGATACCCTTAAAGGATACCGAAGAGGCTGTTAAGACCGCAATTGAATTGGCGAATTGTTAAGGAATGGAGTTTAAGATATGAGTATTTTTATCGATAAAGGTACTGCAGTGATAATCCAGGGCATAACGGGCAAGGAGGGAAGGTTCTGGACCAGCCACATGAAAGACATGGGAACGCGGATTGTTGCGGGAGTAACACCGGGAAAGGGCGGAATAAGAGTCGAAGGTATAGATGTCTTTAATACGGTCAGCAAGGCCTGTGCAGGAAACCAGGTTGATGCATCCATGCTTTTTGTTCCTCCGCGTTTCGTTAAAGATGCCGTTTTCGAGGCAATGGATGCCGGAATTAAAAAGATTGTTGCCGTTGCCGAAGGGATACCCTTGCA
>QILZ01000288.1 GCA_003233545.1 Spirochaetales bacterium | reverse complement strand
TTAAGGGAATTAAAGATAAAAGGACATATTACAGGTGTGGATCTTGCCGGAAATCCAATCAACCTTAAAAAATACGGTAATTATACCTTCATATCCGGGGATATTTTAAGAGAAAGTACAATAAAAACATTAAAGGACAGAGGTCCTTTTGATGTTATCTTAAGTGATGCGGCTCCTTCGACAAGCGGCAACAGAGGAATAGATGCCTGCGGGTCGCTTAAGATAGCCCGGTCGGTATTTGTTCTTACCTTAAGTACATTAAAAAAGGGCGGAAATCTCGTTATTAAGGTATTCCAGAGTGAAGATGTTAATGATTTCCTTAAAGATATAAGAAAGATGTTTCTCCTTGCAAAAACATTTAAGCCGAAATCTTCAAGGAATGAATCGAGAGAAATATTTTTTGTAGGAATTAAATTTAAATCTTCAAATAAAAAAAATACTTGATTGACACGGCATTTCATTTTATCATGGGGTAAGCATCTATATACAGGAGGATGCGACATAAAAACTATCCCAAGGGGGCACATAAGATGAAAGCCAAAATCTATCTGGTGGCATTATTCCTTCTCCTTACTCCATTCCTTATCTTTTCTCAGTCCGTTCTCGTTAATGATAATTTTAATTCGATGAACGGCTGGAAACCGGCGTACGGGAATTGGAAAATTGTAGACGGCAGACTTGCTCAGCTCAGTACCACTGCTGGCAAAGCAAAGATAAATCGATACGTTCCGCAATCAGGTTTAATGCAGTATGAGTTCAACGTCCATTACATCGACGGAGGGGCAGACCAATACGGCGGCTTCGGTATTCATGTATTCGTAGACAAACCGCATGGCGGTCTTGCATGGGGCGACGGCAGATCGTTCCTTTTATGGGTTACCTATGATCCGAAAGCATACGACGGCAGCGGTTTTTACGGCCAGGTTTACAAGAGCGTAACCAGTTCATATATGTATATAATGAAGGGTTATAACCAGGAAATCCCTGAGAAGATAAAAATCGGCGGCAAAGATTATGTATATCTTGATCCTGCATATGCTAAGTACAACATTCCGATTAAATTCACCATAGATTCGGCAACAGGAGAGGTGAAACTCTACGATCCTTTAATCCCGAACTGGATATGGAAGTTTTCTCTCGGCGGCCCGGTGGCAAAGGGTTCATACGTCAGCTTAAGGACCAACAGTCTTGCCGTAAGTTTTGACGACTTTAAGGTTACAAAGCTAAAATAACGGCAGATTAACTTATCAGGATTACAGTCGATCGTAACAGGCAGAAGGGGTTATTCCGGGTTAGAGTGGCTCTGATTAAGAATAACTCCTTTTTTTATTCGGATGGGCAGGAGTCTGTCAGGCTCCATTTTTAAAATTTAAGAATTATCCATAACAATACTCCACAAAACCTAAGGGCGTGCAACTGTGCCCGGAAGGTTCTCCTTTCGGGTCGCGGTTAACTGCCCCGCCGCATTATACTCATAATTGGTGATCACCCCGGTCTCCACCTGTGTCTCCCTTATTACCCGTCCACGCTCATCATAATCGTACCGTGTATGATTATTGCCTCCGATTATCTTTTCTTTCATTTTCCCATCCGGCCGGTAAATGTATTCGATGGTTTCATTTAATGGCTTTATTACCTTAATTAACAGATGACGCTTGTTATATACAAAATCTGTTTCATTCTTACTTCTATCCACTACCCGGACAAGATCTTTCCTGTTGTCATAGGTGAAACTTTCCGTAGAACCATCGCCGTATTTTACCTGTATCACTTTACCATCATCATTATACTTATATTCTGTTTCATTTCCTTCCTGATCTATGAATTTTATAATATTTCCCATTTCATCATATTTAAACCGCTTCCGGTTCCCTTTTTGATCTTTATATTCCGTTATCCGGCCGTTGTTGTCGTATACATAGGATGCTTCCGTTGAATCGGGATATCTTATTCCAATCAGATTACCCTTAGTGTCGTAACTATAATTTGTTGTATTGCCCGCTTTATCAGTATAAGAACTAATCTTATTAAACTCATTGTATTCCCGGCTCTCACTATGGCCTTCCGGGTCTGTCGCTTCCACAAGATTCCGGTTAGCATCATACCTGTACAGGTACTCTCCCCCCATCTCATCTGTTTTTTTTATCAGATTATTGTTGTCATCGTACTCCATCTCTACAAAACTACCGTCCGAATGTTCTATCTTCGTTGTAAGGTATTTGTTATTGTAATAGTAACGCTCAACAATCCCCGAGGTATTTTCGTACTCGGTATAATTCGATGAAGGGAAATAACGAAAATACTCGGTATTTCCCTCTTCGTCCGTATCTTGAGTCATTACCATTTTTCCGTTCAATTTCTCATATAAATACTTCCTGCTGCTTCCGTCCGGTTTAATTATCTCTGTAATAAGGTTCCCGCTATATTTGTACTTTACAGCTGCACCTTCGGCACCTGTTACTTCCGACAATCTCCCGGCACTATTATATTTATAACTATACACTCTTCCAGCGGGACCGGTTATTTTTACAATCCTTCCATTATCATTCTCCAGAGAAACAATCCGCCTATAGCCGCCGGTAATACTTACAAGCTCGTGGTTTGCGTTGTACGTAAAGCCTATTACATTTCCGTTTATATCAACAATCTGTTTTAACTGTCCATAGTATGAGTAAATATACTTATTTTTATCTTTCCCTGTTATTACACAACCGCCGCCGGCTTCCAGGAAAAGCTTATTATCATTGGGAAGCGAAGAAACTGCAGAGGAACCATAGGGATAGTAATTAACAGTTCCGTCATCGTACGGAACATTCGAATTATAATCCGGTTTATTCTCTAAAAAATATAAATGAGCTACACCCTGTTCGTCTATCCATGTAATTGAACCCAACCCTGTATCTTCATAGTACACCGGGTCACTCGCATTATAGACATACCTGTTTCTACTGTTGTTCCGGTTCGATCTATCCCTCTCCTTTTCAGCCTGTTTTTCCAATTCATCCAATTCTATAGTTTTCGCATCGAGAAGCCCTCCGGTTGTTTTCCATGCATCATCAAGTTCACTTTTTTTACCATAGGCTTTTCCGATAACCTCAACAAGTTTACCTAACTTTTCCTGTAAGTGTGACAGCTGCTTCTGTAATTCGGTTTTTACGTAATCAGGATGATCCTTGTTTATTTCATCCTTTAAATTCGGTATAACAATGCCGTTTACATTAGTTTTATTACTCTCAAGTTTAGCTATTATTGTATTTATAGTACCAACAGCTTTGTCGTACTTTTTTTTCATTTTCTGCCTTTTGGCCTTAACCCCTTTCAACAGCCTGCTGTAACCATCCACAGCGTACTGTGCTTTCGGTTTTGTTCCCTGTATTATACGCGTATCATAATTAAAAGCCCACCCGGTGCCAAAAGAATGGGAAGAGCTTCTGCTTGTTAAAAATTTACGGAAAATTGATATTTTATTATTCCTGTATTTAAACGATAAATCATATTCACTAATCGTTAAATCTCCGGTAGTTATGAGAACCGGGTCTCCGGCTTTAGCAGCATTGCTTAGCCGGTCTTCTTTTTTATTTTGTGTTATCGTACTGATTTTATTAGCTTTAACGGAACCGGTAATTTCTTTCTCTTCATTATTATTAATAGAAGTACAAGTTTGTTGGAGATAAGGAAGAAGGAACAATCTATCCACCGGGGTTTGGTAATTCGTGTCCCCCTTATCATGAACGATAAGGAGCTGGTTCCGGTT
>QILZ01000169.1 GCA_003233545.1 Spirochaetales bacterium | reverse complement strand
GAAATTTAAAGATAATGAAATATACTTCTTCGGAGTTCAATTTTTAAGGGTAACTCCGGAAGATTTCAGATTCATATTCGAATTTCTTTACGGAAAACCATTTATGTCGGAATATGAAAATGTGTGGGAAGGCGGTGCTCCGCCTCCGCCGCTCGAAATATTCGATGAATAGCCCTTTACGGCAGTACGATTATTCCCGATTATTCTTGCAAATATTCTTTAAAAACTGTACCCTCCCATTATGAATACGGAAAAACATTATTCTGTTTCGGAAATCACATTCCTCATCCGCAATATGCTGGAAGATAAATTTCCGAATGTAAGTATAGAAGGTGAAATTTCCAACTTCCGTCCATCGAGCACCGGTCACTACTACTTTACGTTAAAAGATAAAGATGCACTTATATCGGTAGTTATGTTTAAAAACAGGCTCTCTTCCCTTAAATTTAAACCTGAAGACGGTATGCTGGCACTTGCAAGGGGAAGTATCTCCGTCTATCCAAAGAGAGGCAGCTACCAGCTTATATGCGAGTCATTAACGAAATCCGGAGAAGGGGCATTACTTGCACTCATAGAGCAGAGAAAGAGAAAACTCGCCGCAGAAGGATTTTTCGATTCGGAAAAGAAAAAAAAGATACCTCTTATGCCGTCGAAAGTAGCTGTAGTCACATCACCTACCGGAGCGGCAATTAAAGATATACTCAGGGTTCTTAAAAGACGAAATACTTCGCTTAACCTTATAATCCTGCCTGCACCGGTACAGGGAGACGGAGCTGCCGAAATTATCAGTAGGCAGATACGCAGAATAAACAGGTATAATCTCGGTGACGTGATAATCGTTACAAGAGGCGGCGGTTCCTTAGAAGACCTTCTGCCCTTTTACAGCGAGGAAGTTGTTACGGCGATTGCGGAATCGGATATACCTGTCATATCAGCAGTAGGTCATGAAATCGATCTTACATTAACAGACCTTGCAGCCGATCTGCGTGCCCCCACTCCGTCCGCTGCAGCAGAAATGGTATCGGCATCCAGGGAAGAGATTATACGGCGGATCACTCAATCTAAGAAACGAATTACAGATTCGGTAAATCAGCGTTTAAAACACATAACCATGCTCTTAGAGCGGGTCAGCAGGGAGAACATAAAAAGAAATTTTGAACTTATATTAAAAAATTATATTTTACGGCTGGATGATGCAAAGGACCGCTTAAACAGATCGATTACCGATCTGACTTCCTCTGTCCGCCATCGAATAGAACTGGTTGCGAGTAAGTTTACCTCTTATTCTCCCCTGGAAATTCTTAAAAAAGGCTACGCCGCAGTTACCTTAAAGAAAACAGGAAAAATCATAAGAGATACCGGCGGGGTATCGATTAATGATGAAATCGACGTAAGACTTTACAAAGGATACCTCGGTGCAACAGTCAAGGAGATTTCTGAAAATGAAAACTTTTGAAGAAAAATTAGCAAGGCTGGAAGAACTTGCGGATAAATTAAGAGACGGTCAGTTACCCCTGGAAGAAGCAATTGCGCTCTTCGAAGAGGGAACAAGAATAGCAGGGCAGCTGGAAAAAGAGCTCTCAAAAGTAGAAAGAAAAATACAAATTCTTACCAATGAACCGGAAAAAACCGGAGAGGAACCGAGGCTCGAACTTTTCCCGGAATTGGATAATGAACATGGTCAGTAAGCTTTTTTAAAATCCGGGGGGAATTCCACATAATCACCAACGGAGGCATTAATTTCATTAAAAAAACCCTTATTAACCTCGAGGGCAAAACGGCTGGAATATTTTGAACGTATTATCCTTTCCGACATCGGCTTCATGTCTTCTATCTCCAGGATTTTCCCTTCCCCGGACAGAAAGGCAATCGACAGGGGAATAAGCGTATTTTTCATCCAGAAAGAAAGATGTTGATCCTTTTTAAAAACAAAGAGCATTCCGGCGTATTTCCCCAATTTTTTTCTGTTCATCAAACCGTGCTGACGCTCGGAATCGGTTCCGGCTATCTCTACTGTTAAGGGCGTCCCCTTTATTTTTACCGTAACCTTTTGTAGACCGCTGCCGCATGAAATCAGCAAAACAAAATACACAGCCATAACAGGCAGAAAATACCTACCTGACATAGACAAGCCACCCTTTAAGATATTCGCCCTCCGGATGAAAGAGAGAAACCGGATGATCCTTTGCCGCATGCACTTCCGATACAAGCTGAACATCCCTCCCCGATACAAGGGCAGACCTCAAAAGCATATCTTTAAACATCTTCCCGGTAATACCACCCGAACAGGAGAATGTTAAAAGAAAACTCTCTTTTTTTAATCGTGCAAATGCCAGCTCATGAAGTGTGCCGTAACCCCGTAATGCACCGGGAACCTCCTGTTTTTTCCTGGCAAACGGAGGGGGATCCATAACAATAATATCAAAGGTTCCGCAGTTTTTAAGGAATTCAAAAACATCACCGCGATTCCATTCGAGTGTTCCCTTTAGCTTTCCTCTGTTTAATTTTTCATTTTCTTCGGAAAGTTCAACTGCATAAGAGGAATTTTCCACCGAACATACTCCGGATGCATTTCCTTTCGAAGCAAAAAGTGCAAATCCGCCTGTGTAAGAAAAGAGGTTAAGAACATTCTTTTTTTCTGAAATTACCTCCGTTATAAATCTGTTCTCCCGCTGGTCGAGATAAAAACCTGTTTTCTGTCCCCGGGAAATATCGACGATAAAACTTAAACCATTTTCTTCTATAATCTCTCTCCCGTCCCCTGTACCGGAGAGATACCCCCCTTCCAATTCCAGTTTTTCCACTCTTGCAGCCTTTTCGTCTCTTTTAAGATACACGCACTTTACCGGAAGGTACTCTTTAACCGCCGACACGATACTCCCGATAATTCTCTCGATTCCCTTTATCTGTACCTTTATAACAGCGGTACTGTTATAAACATCGACTATAAGGCCGGGAAAAAAATCGCCTTCGGAATTAATAAGGCGGAATCCATCAGAGTTTATATGCATCTGCCGCCGCAGCTTAACTGCAGCCCTTATTTTTTCATCTACCCACATGTCATCCGGTCTGCCGCTGCCGAAACGCACCATTCTTACCGCAATAAGGCTGTTCGGAGAATAGAAGCCATATCCTATTGCAATATTATCTTCCGACCTTATTTCCACAAGATCTCCGTTTACATGTTTTCCTGCAATTCTTTTAATAGTGTTTTTAAAAATCCAGGGATGTTTATACTGCAGTACAGAACGTATTTTCTCTTTTCTTAATATAATCATAATAAATCAGAACTGATCGAGAAAATCTTTGCGTGAGATATTATTCAGATTTTCCCGTGTTTTTCCCCTTTCCTTTAATGATTTAAAAACTTTTTCATCCACATATTTAACAACGAGAGGTTTTTCCAGAGATAAACGAACACTCGATGACTGCCAGACAGCCTCTCCGGGAGAAAGAAAATCGGGTTCCCCGTATTTTCCGGTAAGTGTGGTATAGATAGAATAGTAATCCATTTTATCCCTGTTTATTTCCAGAATGATACTGAAAAGTTTTCCCTTGTAAAACTGAAAATATCCCATGTTTATATATAAATTACCTGTACTACTAATAAGTATCTGTTCCGGCTCGGGTAAAAGGCTTACATCCGGATCACCCCTGTAGTTAAAATACAGATCGGCGGAAAGCTTATCTTTAACCTCATTGACCGTCATACCGAGAAATATCGACCGGAACCCCATGGGCAGTTTCTTAGCATCCGCTATTGCCGACTGTGCATCGAGAGAAACCAGAAGCGATATAAATAAAAGGATTTTGATGATACTTCTTTTCATAATACTGCTATTTTGACAGAGCAATACTCAATGCCGTTGTTAATTTAAGAACATCCTGATTGCCCTTACGCACCCTCTTACACAGTACCGTGGCAATCTTCCGAATTACCTTATACCCGATTTCCGGATGTTCACTGCATAATTTTTCGAAATCATCCCTCTTTATCTC
>QILZ01000201.1 GCA_003233545.1 Spirochaetales bacterium | reverse complement strand
AAATACATCATTCTTACCGACCATTATATCAACCCTATTTTTCCGACGATTAACGAAAAGAAATGGGAATCTTTATCCCCGGATATTCAGGCAAAGGTATACAAGGCCGTGGAAGCCGCACGGAAGGTATGTGATGACACAAACCTGAAAGCAGAATCGGAGCTTCTTACTTTCTTTAAAAGCAAGGGAATGGTCATTGTAAAACCGGATAAAGAAGCTTTTATAAAGTATGCCCAGAAGATGTATCTGGATAATAAACAGATAAGCGGAAACCGCTCCTTTTAAGGGTAGGACAATTTATACTGGATTTTTTTGAAATATATATTCCGGTAACGGCATTTTCCATTATGTTTATTGTTTTTATACTCCAGATTTTTTTCAGGTATTTTCTTAACGATCCTTTGACCTGGCCTTACGAAGTAACGATTTTCGGCTTTATCTGGACTACTATTTTAGG
Organism: Spirochaetales bacterium; assembly: GCA_003233545.1. Lineage (GTDB taxonomy): Bacteria > Spirochaetota > Spirochaetia > SZUA-6 > SZUA-6 > SZUA-6. Next base: position 3,299 of record QILZ01000201.1, on the reverse strand, counting down.
GGCATGCTATGCAAGAAGGGCAAAAGAGCATGTGGTTTTCGGTATTGTCTATGATAAAATGAAGCCCCGCGGGAAGCTTGTATTCAGGGTTTTAGGTAATGCTCTTATCTCCGCCGGTCTTATAATAGCATTCGGCCCCACATATAATTATATACAATTTATGGCTTTCCAGAAATCCACTGTACTTAAGATACCATTTAACATTGCTTTTTCTCCCTATATTGTTTTCAGTATCATAATTATAGGTCGTTCTGTGTATGATATTTTTCTCGATTTCAGAAAACTGGCAAGGGGGGAAGTATAGTATGAACATTGCACTTATTGTGTTTCTTATCTGTTTTGTGCTCATCTTTGTTATTCGTATTCCGATTGCACTTGGAATGATTGTAACTTCTATCTTTTACATGCTTGTTAAAGGGCTGGATATGGGGCTTGTGGCAAATCAGGTTCTCACAAATCTCTTTTCCAAATACATCCTTATGGCTGTTCCCCTGTTTATTTTTACTGCAAAAATAATGAATACGGGAAGAGTAACCGAGATGGTATTTAAATTCGCCAGTTCTTTGGTGGGCAAACTAAAGGGAGGAATGGGGCATGTTAATGTTATAGCTTCCATAATATTTTCAGGCATGACAGGTTCAGCTGTCGCGGATGCTTCCGGCCTCGGTATAATGGAAATAGAAACTATGCGCGACCACGGCTATGATGACGGTTTTAGCTGTGCGATAACAGCGGCATCGGCGACAATAGGACCTATTTTCCCCCCGAGCATACCGATGGTTTTCTATGCGATGCTTTCCGGAGCTTCCATAGGCGACCTGTTTTTAGGGGGTATGGTGCCGGGTATTCTTATCGGAATAGCGCTGATGCTGTATATAGCCTTTATCGCCAATAAACGCAATTACCCGCGCGGGGAAAAATATACCTTTAAACAGTTTGCCGTATATACGTTCAAAGCTATTCCCGCACTTTTAACTCCGGTTATCCTGCTTGGCGGGATATATACCGGTGTTGTAACACCTACGGAGGCAGGTGCTCTTGCAGCTTTTTATGCGATACTGATATCAATATTTGTCTATAGAGCAATGGGGTTTAAGGAACTCCTTCAGGTTATTGTTGAAACAGTGAAAACAACGGGTATTATCTCTCTTATCGTGGGAGCGGCATTTACCTTTTCATATATTGTTGCTTATGAACATATCCCGCAGGTGATTGCCGGTTTTATGCTCGGTATTACTCAGAATAAATATGTACTTCTTATGATAATAAATGTCTTATTTATACTGCTGGGAATGTTTATAGATACCTCGACGATTATTGTTGTTTTTATTCCCATGGTTCTGCCGCTCGTTAAGACGCTGGGCATAGATCTCGTACATTTCGGAGTTGTGATAGTACTTAACATGATGATCGGCCTGTCGACACCCCCGATGGGAATGCTCCTGTTTATCGTATCCGGTATCTCGGGCACTTCATTACAGATTATCATTAAGGAAATATTTCCAATGATAATTGTACTTCTTGTAGTACTTTTACTTGTTACCTACATTCCTGAACTGGTTTTATTTATACCCCGGCATTTCGGCATGTGAAGTTAGATTATGAATAAGAGAAAAAAATGAAAGTACTGAAATTAAGAAATCATATTCCGATCGGAGGACCTGCCCGCCGTGAACCTGCTGATGGTACGGAAACCGGTATGCGGGTATCACTTGGTTTTGAACCGAAATGGTTTTGTCTCCGCTGTAATACGGATTTTTCTGAAAAATGGCATAAGAATCCCATATACAGGTATCGAAGCCTTGAAAAAATGAAGCACGAACTTGTTAAGGCTTTTCCCTCTGTGGCTTACTGGGATGAAAAAAACACTGAAGATCTTGCGACAATTTCCGGAATATACGGTGCTTATGTTGTTCCGCAGATTTTTGGTATACCTCTGCGTTATAACAGCGAAGCATGGCCCGAACTTGAGCCGGGAAGAAAACTTACAATTACGGAGATTGATAAACTCGATATAAACAGGCTGCTTAACGGTCCCTTTACAGAGGAACTGTTTAGCGAGATGGAAGTTATACAGTCGGAATGGGGTAAGATTCATGGGTACCTTAACTGGCAGGGGGTATTGAATAATGCCTTCCACTTAAGGGGACAGGAGATATTCCTCGATATCTTTGATAAGCCTGATTTTGCACATAACTTTTTCTCATTGATTTCTGATGTCATGATAAAAATGGCAAAGGCGGTTCAAAAAAAGCAGAGGGATTCCGGCTTTTATATCGATCAATTCAGCGTCAGTAACTGTTTTGTAAATATGATATCACCGCAGGCGTACAGAGAATTTATTTTCCCCTGTGATACGAAAATCGCGCATCAATTTGAACGTTTCGGCTGTCATATCTGTAACTGGGATATCACTCCATATATAGACTCATTAAAGGAACTGCCTAAACTCGGATATATTGATATGGGCATGATGTCCGATTTGCCGCGTGTGCGGAAAACTTTCTCTACAGCCCGCCGGGCTGTAATGTACTCGCCGGTAAAACTTAAGGATGCGGATTTGCAGGAAATCAGGACCGATATGGAAAAAATATACAGGGAACTTTCACCCTGCGATATTGTGTTGGCCGATGTGCAGTTCGATACACCGGACAAAAGGGTAAATGATCTGCTTGAGATATGCGGAAATCCGGAAGCTCTTTAGCAGCCAATGAATAAGAAGGAGCGTCCCAATATTCTTTTTATCATCACCGATCAGCAGCGTTACGATTCACTCGGCTGTTACGGCGCGGATTGGGTAAAGACCCCAAACCTCGATGGACTGGCACGGGATGGTATGTTGTTTAAAAACTGTTATGCCAACAATCCTGTATGTACCCCCAGCAGGGCAAGTATTTTTACAGGCAAACCTATTACGTCCCACGGTGTGTACAGGCTGCATGATATTCTTCCGGAAGATGAGGTTTTATTTACAAAACATCTGCATGATGCCGGCTACAGAACCGCGCTTTTCGGTAAACTCCATGTAAGCGGCAGGATCTATGAAGCTGAGCACAGGCATCCCAATGATGGTTTCGATGAATACCAGTGGTGCCTGGAACCGGGTATTCATATGGATTCACCGTTAAACGGTTACAGCCGATGGCTTAGAGAAATCAATATGGATTTTTACAGAGAACTTAAAGAGAAAGGCAGGAAACTGAAACACATACCTGTCGAATATCATTTTACACACTGGGCTGCCGAACAGGCTGTTCGGTTTATTGAAAATTCGGGTAATGAACAGCCATTCTTCTGTA
>QILZ01000211.1 GCA_003233545.1 Spirochaetales bacterium | reverse complement strand
GGATAACAATGATAGTTTATCCGTCGGCACAGCTCGGTTCGGAAAGAGAAACAATTAAGAAGACAAGAGACGGAGAGATAGATATAAACAGTGTTAATATAAATCCCATTACCCAGATTGTTCCCCAGTTTAAAGCCTTTGCCCTTCCCTACATCTTCAGAAGTGCCGAACATATGCATAAAGTGGTGGACGGGGAAATAGGAAAGGAATTGATGGAATATCTTAAAAAAAAGGGGTTCATCGGGCTCGGCTTCTATGATTCCGGGCAGAGAAGTTTTTACAATTCGGTAAGACCTATCCGTTCGATAGAAGACCTCAAGGGCTTAAGAATAAGGGTACAGAAAGCGGAAATTACCATAGACATGGTAAAGGCACTCGGTGCGGTACCGATCCCCATGTCGTTCGAAGAGGTATATACCGCTTTAAGAACGGGTGTAATACAGGGAGCGGAAAACAACTATCCCTCATGGATAACAAAGGGACACTTCGAGACGGCCAAGTACTACACCGAGGATGAACATTCAAGGGTTCCGGAGATAATACTTTTCAGCAAAAAGAGATGGGATACATTGTCTGCCGAAGACAGAGAACTTATCAAAAGAGCGGCAAAAGAATCAATTCCGTACCAGAGGAAATTATGGGAAAAGATGGTGGAAAAATCAAAGGATAAGGCTCTTGCCACCGGATGCGAGATTATTACCGATATAGACAAGCGCCCCTTTATTAAAGCCATGGAGCCGGTCTATAGAAAACATGCATCAAAACTAAAGGATATTGTAAAGCGTATCCAGGCAGTCAGGTAAGCCTGAACATTAAGAACTGCAAATATTTCCGTATACCCTGCAATTTTTGCCGGTTTTTTATTCTCCCCGCCGAACAACAAAAGAACATCCACGATACCGGATCCCGGACAATTTGCATATTTCATTAATACGCAACAAGTTATAGAGAGTTAAAAAAATACTTAAAATAAACACCCGGATTGGTACAATTATTGCAACTACATTAATACAAAAATCTATTATAAAAAGGAGATACTTATGAAAAAATGGCTGATCTTTTTAATTGTCCTTCTTATTGCTTCGTCATTTACATTCAGTGTTTATGCAGGCGGGCAGGGGGAGAAGAAGGCAGAAAAAAAGGTTCTTCGTGTAGCCGCTCCGCCGTGGATCTTTAAGAAATTCCCTCTTGAAGATGTTAGTAACAAATTCGAGCAGAACAATGCGGATGTAAAGATCGAAAGGATCAGGGCTGATAAATGGGGCGGTGTAACCTACATACCGGAGTGGCAGGCCGGTAAAACATCGTTCGACCTCTTTGTCGGCGGAAGCGGTTCCATGCTTGCCCCGTTAATTCTGGGCGGCTGGACAGAACCAATGGATGATATGCTTACAGGGAATATGGCACCGGATAAACTTGTGGGCGGTTTTTTAAATGCAGGCAAATATAAAAAAGCAGGAGGAGGTTCTTACTTCCCCGTAATTCCGTTCATGGGCGAGGTCGCCATTATCGGCGTAAATACAAATATTATGAAGAAAGCGGGATTATGGACTAATGGAAAACCGGTTCCGATTCCCGGTATGGCAGAGAAAGAGTTTGTCGGCTGGTTTGCAAAGATGAAAGAGTTTGCTCCGGTTGGCGCCCACATACAGATATGGGACAGAGAGTTTATGCAGTACGATTATAATTCCGGCATTCAGGCCATGAGGGGAACCTTCAGGGCAGATGACGGCAAGGGTTTCGATGTTTCCAGTGATTCCGCAAAGAAATGGATGACCCTGATCCAGACCCTGTATAAAAAGGGTCTTGCGGCTTACACCATTTCCGACGACAAGGGGTATGAGCTCTGGAAGAGCGGTGCGGCAGGTTCCTTTTTTGCTGCACAGGGTCATATTATGGAGCTTGTAAGCGTAACAAAGAAGAACAGCGATATTGCATACACAGGCTGGCCCGGCTCCGGAAAGAATGGCAGTATAATATGGACACACTCGGTATGGATGCCGAAGGTGGCAAAAAATAAAGATATCGTCAGGGCTTTCATCAGGGACGAAATCTTCAGTAAATATTTCGGGCAGTGGAGTTTTAACCATTACGGTAAACTTCCGATTCTAAAATCCGCATACGGAGAAGGTATAACAAGATTCAAGGATCAGATGCCTACACTACTTTCCATAGCGGATAATTCAAGCCCTATACCTCTGTATAAGGACTTGAACAAGTATCTCGACATACTTCAGAAATACCTGCCGGAGGCTGCATTCGGAAGGCTGGATGTCGACAAGGCCCTGTCATCTGTTAAGAAAGAGACAGAGGGTTTGGACTTTACGGATGTAAGAGCTTACTAAACAAAACATCATTTTATTTATCCGTTTACGTGCGGGGGAAAGTCAGGGAACCTTCCCCCGCACTGCTTTTAATATCTATATCTTTTTACAGAGGAAATGAATATGAGCACAATGAATCATGAAGAAGTAACAGAATTAAAAAGGCTGAAAATGCTGAGAAAGTTAAGAGAAGACATCAACCTCTTTCTGTTTCTCTTACCGGCAATGGTTTTTGTGCTTATCTTTATTACCTTCCCTGTCGTCTATTCCGGATACTTAAGCCTGACGAGGTACAAGTTCGGAATAGATTCGACTCCCCGATTTATATTCTTAAAGGGATACATAGAGCGTTTTCATGACGATTTCTTTTTAACCTCATTAAAAAACCAGGCAATATTTGCCGTTTTGTACTTTTCCATAACCTTTTTAACATCCCTTATACTTGCAATCCTGATAAACGAACTGACCCACGGCGTACAGGTATTTCAGGTTATATTTTATCTCCCGATGATAATACCGATGTCCCTTGTGGGCATTACATTCGCCTGGCTCCTGTCTCCGATAAACGGATTTGCAAATATCATCATAAGAAATGTAACCCATAATCCGCGGTTTATGTTCGACTGGTACCAGGAACCTCAAACGGCGCTTATCGGCCTTATTATAGCACGCTCGTGGAAAATGGTCGGGTTTACGCTTATCATATTTATAGCCGGCTTAAAGGGGATAAACAAAAGTTTAAGGGAAGCGGCAAAGGTGGACGGGTCCACCTTCTGGCAGGAGGTAAAATGGATAATAATACCGAACCTGAAACCGTATATGCTGATTTCCAGTATCTGGATACTCATAAACTCACTAAAAGTTTTCGACCTGGTTAAGGTTGTAACGGAGGGAGGGCCGGGTATCAGAACCTATACACTCTACTATTACGCATGGAAACTTGCTTTCGAACGGATGGATTTCGGGCAGGCATCCCAGGTATCCTATATAACCGCTGCTATTATTCTGATACTCGCGGCAGTTCTGAATTTAATTTTTAGACCGGAAACAGCGGAGAAGGGATAGATATATGAAACCGGAACAAGCGACAATAAAAACAAAAAAGAGTAAAAACAACCTCTCATACGGAAGTCTTATAAAGGTTTTTTATGTAACCGTAACCGTATTTGCCGTTATCTATATATTCCCCGTGGTCTGGATATTTATAACATCGATAAGGCCCAACAGCGATATTCATAAATTTCCGCCGTCGATAATTCCGCAGGCATTAACCATTCAAAACTATGTATACGTGTTTACCGGGATGAAAGGTTTTCTCCGTTACTTTCTAAACAGTGTTGTAGTGACATCGGCTACTGTTGTTTTTGTACTCATTTCAAGTGCTCTAAGCGGTTATGCCTTCGGAATGAGAAAATTCAGGGGAAATCAGATTCTCTTTATGTTAGTTTTAAGTGTTCT
>QILZ01000127.1 GCA_003233545.1 Spirochaetales bacterium | reverse complement strand
CCCTGAGCACCTTCGAATAGAACATTCTTATCGCTGTTCCCGATAAGAAGACGGGAAGCATCTATTACCATTTCCTTAATTGTATCGGTATACCTGTTTAGAAAATCGAGATCTTCACTATTTAATTCATCGAGACGATAGGAATCGAGAACATCGACAACACGAAGGCTGTCGCGTGAAACCTTAAGAGAATAAGTTGTTCCGATTCCTCTCCCCGTTGTTCCGATCGGATGTTTCCTCTTCTTATCCGTTTCCGTATCCCGTTTTTTAAAACCCGGAAGAACAAGATGCGCTCTTTCCGAAATCAATACCCTTCCCTGCCATTTAACACCTCTATCGGATAACATCTTAAGCTCTGCAAAAAGTGCTTCGAGATCGATTACCATTCCGTTTCCGAGAATTACCTTTTTTTCAGGATAAATTATTCCGGAAGGAACCAGGTGCAGTTTGTAGGTTTCATTGCCAATAACTATGGTATGGCCTGCATTAGCTCCGCCGGAAAAACGTACAATAAAATCGGATTTTTCCGCAAAATAATCTACAATCTTACCCTTTCCTTCATCACCCCACTGAGCTCCAATAACAACTAAATTCATTTATCTTCCCCTTTTGATTTATAAAATCTTAAGTATGCAGGTTCATTCTCGAATAATTCGGTGCTTCCTGTGTAATAACAACATCATGTGCATGACTTTCTTTTAACCCGAGTGTCGTTATTTTTACGAATTTTTTATAACTCTTAAGTTCTTCGATATTTTTACATCCACAGTAGCCCATCCCTTTTTTAAGTCCTGTTGTAAGCTGGTGTAAAAAATGTTTTAATTCTCCCTTAAACGGTACCCTGCCCTCTATACCTTCAGGCACAACTTCATCACCGGAAGAAACCTGATATCTGTCTCCGGAACCTGCCTGAATAGCACCGATAGAACCCATACCGCGGTATTCCTTAAACATTCGTCCGTCATAGATTATCTGTCTTCCCGGTGTTTCCTTTAATCCTGCAAATAAATTTCCTATCATAACCGTATCCGCACCTGCGGCGATTGCCTTTGTTATGTCACCTGAGAATTTTATGCCTCCGTCGGCAATAACCGGTATATTACTCCCGGACGCTTCTTCCGAACATTCAAGTACCGCGGTAAACTGTGGAACACCGATACCCGCGATGACGCGCGTTGTACATATCGAACCAGGACCCACGCCGACTTTAACGGCATCCGCCCCGGCACCGATTAAACGCTTTGTTCCTTCACGTGTTGCGACATTTCCCCCTATAATGGTTATATTGTACTCTTTTTTAATGTTTTTAACAGCCGAAATAACATTTTCAGAATCACCATGTGCCGTATCTATAACTACAAAGTCAACCTTCTTGCCTAAGAGCAGTGGAATTCGTGTTTTATAATCCGCAGGAGACACTGCAGCGCCTACTATTAACCTTCCCATCGGATCTATGGCCGCATTGGGAAAATTCCTGTGTTTTTCCATATCCTTTACAGTAATAAGTCCTATTAGTTTACCGGATTTATCGACTACCGGAAGTTTTTCGATTTTATGTTTGTCAAACTTATTCTGTGCACTCTCCGTTGTTGCACATTCATCCTCTACGAAAGGGTCCGGAGTCATAATCTGTTCCACGCTCAGACTATTATCCCTGCAGAACCTAAGATCTCTACTTGTCAGGATACCGCATAATTTATCCGATGAATCAAGGACAGGCAAACCGGAAATACCTTGTTCTTCCATTAAATTCCTTGCTCTGCCGACCTTATCCGTTTTTGTAATCGTCAGTGGTTTTTCTATTACCCAGTTCAGAAACCTCTTTACACGGGCAACCTGTTCCGCCTGAATCCCGGGTTTAAGATTTCTATGTATAACCCCTGCTCCGCCTTCGAGTGCCAGTGCAATTGCCAGCTTCTCTTCCGTTACCGTATCCATGGCTGCGGATAATACGGGAATGTTAAGATAAATGTTACCGGCAAGTTTTGTTTTTATATCGATGCCGGCAGGCAGTATCGATGCATAATCTGGAACCAGTAATATATCATCGTAACTTAATCCTTCTTTGACGTTCAATTGTTTTTCTCCTCCTTGCCCTGGCCTGTCTGTTTTTACAGGGAAAATAGTTCTTTATACCTGTTGGCAATCTCGTCCGCTTTTAATGATGACAGTCCTGAATATCTTTCCGGATTCATCCAGAAATCTTTTCCGTTTACATGTAATGTCTCATTTAAGCCCTTTTCCAGTATATTATAAAGTTCAGCATCTTCACGTATGATATCCCAAAGTTTTTTATTGCTGTTTTCCCTTTTAATAGTCAGCTGCTTAATTTTTTCATGCGCATTACTGTCTCCGTTTTTTGCAAGAAGTATATAGACAGCCTCTGCAAGTATAAGATCACCGTTAAACAGGAGGTTTCTGTACATCCTGTCTCTGTTTACCTGCAGACCGGAAATAACTTTATGCATCCTGAAAACGGCAGCGGAAAAACCCGCAATATAGTCCGAAATAAAACGCCTCGAGGCGGAATTTGTCAGATCTCTCTGATGGTCGGACAGCTGATCCATAAAAAAAGTAACTACCCTCGGAGAAAAGGTTTTCCACAGACTTTTAATATGTTCCGAATTCCATGGATTTCTCTTTTGAGGCATAGTGGATGACCCTACCTGTTCTTCGGTAAAACTTTCCCGTACTTCTCCTATTTCCGTACGCTGTAGATTCCGAAGATCATCGGCAAGATTAGCGATAATTCCGAAAGTACTATTTAATTCGAGAAGTAAATGCAGAAGATATTCAGGTTCGACAAGCTGATTTGAATATTCCGAAGGTTTTAAATTAAAATGATTTAAAAATTCTGTTTCGAAATGTTCCGGATTTTCAACTATCAGATTTATTGCATTATATGCACCTACGGCTCCGGACAGCTTTCCCCGCAAATCCTCTGCATACCCGGATAATTTCAGTATCGATTTCCCTAACCGTGCAACATACTCTGCGAGTGCAAACCCGAATGTTATGGGCACCGCATGCTGGCCGTGTGTTCTCCCTACCTGGGGAGTTTTTGATTCTTTTAAAGTCAGTTTTATAAGTTCATTTTCCAGATCGATAAGCAGCGGAATAACAACATTTATCAGAACATCCCTGTACTGCAATGAAGAAGCAGTATCCAGAATATCAACCGATGTAGCACCGAGATGAACAAAATGTTTCCACTTTGACGGAATGTAACGTGTTAATACATTAACAAGAGCACGTATATTATGATTTGTTTTTTCTTCTTCCCTGTATATTTCCTCTATATCGATTCCGGATGATAAATTATCAAGTTCCTTGAACTCCGTATCGAAATTACCTTTAGACCCTTCGGATTTTATGTGTGTTTTTAACAGAGCGGTCTCCACCTTTATGCAGTATCGTATATTTGCATCTTCACTGATATAAAGAGAAAGTTTGTCGAATAACGGTTTGTTTACAAGGTAGTACCTATGGTCGATCGGTGAAAGATTTAAGAAAATATCTCTGGCAATCATAGGCAATTCTTGCATGAGATTTTGAATTTTGTCAAATCTTATTTGTTATTAATACTGATAAAGTTTTTATATTTTCTGAAGATGCGATAACCTGGCGGTTTCTATCATCTTTCCCTCGACCAGACCTTTCAGCATGTTTACCTCTTCCCTTAAAAGTGACAGAACTTCTTCTATCTGCTTCTTCTATCTGTTCGGAGGTCATGGTGTTTTCCTTTGTAACCGTGCCGATACGCTCTATTGCATGCGTAACCTCCTTGTTCGAGGTAAGCTGATTCTGTACATCCATATGAAGATTGTGAACAAAATTAGAATAAACATTTAAATCCTTATTGATGCTGTCGAATATTTTCCCTGCTTCTTTAGAAGATTCTCCCCCGTTAAAAATAACTCTTTCTATCTGTTTCACAAGCCTGCCGATTTCACTGGCTGTTTCCGATGAACGCTCGGCAAGTTTCCTTATTTCTCCCGCCAGAACTGAAAACCCCG
>QILZ01000065.1 GCA_003233545.1 Spirochaetales bacterium | reverse complement strand
TATGATTGTGCTGACTACCGGAACCATTACTCTGTGGTCTACATTTAAGATGTAGAAGCTGAAGGCAATTATAATATATGCGAATGCATGATAAAAGAGCTGGGTATATGCGGACTGGGCGAGGATGAAGAACCAACCAGCTGTAATAAGGAGGAATATGACCGGAAGGTACTGGACTCCGTTAAGCTTTATAATCAGAAGTATAAAGGAAACGAAGACGGTTGTCTGCCCGATTATACTTAAGTAGAGCCTTAGAATTGTTTTTGAGAAAATCGTTAAGGAGTTTTTTTCCAGGTTTCTTATTAACGAAACAATCTCTGTAAATCCTCCTGCCAGGATTACGGGGAGCCATATTTTAAGGAAAAGTTCTCCTGTTCCTAACTTGTAAGCAGTTTCTACAAAGTAGTGGACTATACCGGCGGCTATTATCAGAATACCCCAGACGTAGAATGCCCAGTTTTCATAAACAGGTTGATTCTCCGTTTTCAGTAAAAGTTCCTTTATTGTTCTTATATCCTCCAGGTATTTTGCAGTATCGATATCATTATCATTCATATTCCGGTTAACTCCTTTGTATTACAAAGTAACTCTATTATACAAAGTATTTGTAAAGAATGGTTTTGTCAAGCCTTCGAATTTTGAAAATAATAAATTAATCTGATTTTTTAGCAGTCATTAAAAAATAACCTTGAAAGCTCGATGTTTATTTTTTACATTAAGGAGATAGTGTAAAGAAAGCGGAGGAGATAATGAAGAAGTCAATCTATAAATATCTAATTTTAATAGCTGTTGTTCTTGCATTTACAGGATGCGGGTACAACACTATGCAGCTGAACGAGGAGTCGGTAAACAAGGCATGGGGAGACTTAGAGTCACAGCTGCAGAGAAGGGCAGACCTTATTCCTAACCTTGTGGCGGTTGTAAAGGGATATGCCTCCCATGAGAAGGAAACATTGCAGGCGGTTGTGGAAGCACGTGCAAAGGCGACTTCTTTCCAGATTTCACCTGCTATGCTTAAAGATCCTGCAGCTATGAAGAAGTTTCAACAGCTACAGGGTTCTCTTTCTTCCGCACTTTCCAGATTGATGGTAGTTGTGGAAAAGTATCCGAACCTAAAAGCAAACCAGAATTTCCTGGATTTACAGAATCAGCTGGAAGGTACGGAAAATAGAATAAGTGTAGCCCGCCAGCGGTACAATGCCGCTGTGGAGAGATTTAACTTTTCCATAAGGAAATTCCCCAATTCGATTACAAACAGCCTTATGCTGCATCTGGAGCGAAAAGAGTACTTTAAGGCGAGTGCATCTGCAAAGGCGGTTCCGAAGGTGAAGTTTTAATCAAGTATCTAAATTAAAAGTGGTGGTATAAAATGAAAGAAATAAAAACAAAGTTAAGATTACCGTTCAGGAGACTTATTCCCGGGCTGTTTTTCTTTCTAACTGCAGTTTCCTTCCTCTCTGCACTCGATGTTCCTAAACTTGAGGGAAGGATTAATGATTATGCAAATATGATTTCTCCTGCCGTTAAACAGCAGTTAAATGAGAAGCTAAAAGCGATAGAAGATACGGATTCGACTCAGATTGTAATTCTGACGATACCATCACTAAAGGGTGAAAACCTGGAGCAATTTTCCATAAAGGTTGTGGACAAATGGAAGATAGGGCAGAAAGGTGTGGATAATGGTGTACTGTTTCTCGTTTCCAGAGCCGACAGAAAAGTAAGGATAGAGGTTGGTTACGGGCTGGAGGGTGTTCTTACGGATCTACTTGCAGGCAGAATTGTGGATTATGATATTCTGCCTGCCTTTAAAGCGGGGAATTTGGATGAAGGTTTTATTCGGGGAGTCGATGCGATTGTCCAGGTGGTTAAGGGTGAGTACAAGGCAACGGGCAAACCCAGGAGTTCGGAAAAAGAATCATCCGGTGAGAAGTTTTTTCCATTCCTTATATTGTTCATAATTATTGCAATGATCAGCCCGAAGAGGAGAATATGGGGTGCAGCCCTTGGTGCTGTTTCCTTGCCATTGATCGGGCTGTTTATGCTTCCCTTCGGGGGACTTCTGCTTCTCGGCATGATACCTTTCGGATTTTTGGGTGGATTGTTTCTCCCGGGCATATTATTCTCGTCCCACAGGGGAGGCGGTTTCGGCGGCGGCGGCTTTATCGGCGGCGGTTTCGGAGGAGGAGGCTTTTCCGGAGGCGGCTTCGGCGGCGGAGGTTTTTCCGGAGGGGGAGGCGGTTTCGGCGGCGGAGGTGCTTCCGGCGGCTGGTAGATACGGGAAAACAGGTATAAAATAACAGAGGATAAAAAAATGAGAGATTTAACGGATAAATTCCTATCAAAAAAAGACAGAGATAAGGTTCGGAATTGTGTTGCTGAGGCGGAAAAAACAACTTCCGGGGAAATAGTGCCTATGATTGTAACCGCAAGTTACCACTACCCCATGGCAGACATGATCGGAAGTTTAATCTTAAGTCTTTTAACCGCCGTTGCGGTGACTCTGATTGCTGCTGTAAAAAAATCATGGGGAGGTGTTACTGTCTGGGACCTGTGGATTTTTCCTGCGGTTTTTTCAGTGGCTTTTATTATCTTTTATGCACTTGTAAAGAATGTGCTGTTTTTAAAGAGGCTTCTTATTACAAAATCGGAAATGGAAGAAGAAGTGACGGAAGCTGCCCTTACATCTTTTTACAGGGAAGGACTGCAGCACACAAGGGACAGAACGGGAATACTTATATATATCTCGGTATTCGAGAGGCTCGCATATGTACTTGCCGATGAGGGCATAAATGCAAAGGTAAATCCGGATGTCTGGCAGGAAGTGGTTGATATTGTTGTGAGCAGTATAAAGGAACATAAACAGGCCGATGGGATCTGCAGAGCGGTAGAAAAATGCGGCGAGCTTGTACAGAAGAATTTCCCGATTAAGCCGGATGATACGAATGAACTTGATAATCTTATTGTAGAAAAAGAATAAAAGATATGGAATATGAAGCGGAGAGAGAAGAGGCAGCATATTTTATGCGGCGTCTGTATGATAAGAACCTCACTACATGTTCCGGCGGAAATGTAAGTTTAAAAGTGAGCAGCAGTACTATATGCATAACTCCTTCGGGGTTTGACAAGGGAAGAATTAAGGCGGAAGAGATAGGGATTGTTACCCTTGACGGAAAAAATCTTACTCCGAACCTTAAACCGAGCGTGGAAACAAAGATGCATATAGCTGTTTATGAGAAGCGGGCGGATATTAAAGCCATTGTTCATGCACATCCTGTTACCGCAAGCAGTTTTACAGCTACGGAGAAAAAAATAGATACTGCCCTTATTGCGGAATCCGCAGCAATTATAGGCAAACCTTCATATACTCCTTATGCTCTGCAGGGTAGTCATGAGCTGGCAGAACTTATCGCCGGTGCAGCTGTTGACAGTAACACCATCCTTATAGCCAACCACGGAGTGCTTTCCGTCGGAAAAACGATGTTAGAGGCTTTCGACCGTATCGAGGTACTGGAAGCAGCTGCAAAGATTACTCTGTACACGGAGATACTGGGCAGCAGGCGCGAACTGTCCGAGTCTCAGCTCTCCGAACTGGTATCCGGCATACAATCCGAAAGGGATACCGAGAGAAAGCTTATAGAGGTTATCGTAAGGGCAGTGCTTGATAAGATACAGTCGAATTAATTAAACTTTACTTTAATATTCTTTATATTTTCTCCGGGATAACAGGTATCTTTTATCCAAGTTTCAGGTACCATCCGTTACCAATAGCCGAATCAAGGCGGCCCGAAAAACCGCTGTATGTTCCGGATAAATAGTCCATAATCCTGTATGCGGCTAAAAGTTTACAGATTATTATA
>QILZ01000294.1 GCA_003233545.1 Spirochaetales bacterium | reverse complement strand
ATACAATTACAGTATTCATTTTTTTACTCCGTAATAAAACTTAACACTATCAGAGACAGAGGAAGAATAACCCAGAACAGATATGCACCTGTAATATGCGGCGGCAGTAAAAAAGGAATGCTGAAGTTAATGAGCATCACTGACAGGTAAAGAAAAATAAATAATCCTTTGCCTATAAAACTTTTCTTTGTTTCGGAATCCATTTTTAAACTCCTCCCACTCGATACAATATTTTTAGTATATTAACATGTATATACATGTCAACACTGATAGTATAGAAATATTTTATTTTTGTAAAGGTTTAAAAATTGGTAAAAAAACCTTTTTTGTCATTTCGTGGAATTAATATAACATGTGAGATATATTAACATATCCGGACTTGGGACGGGTTCACTTACGTTTTCATGGGAGAAGGCGGCGGATGATGCGACAGCACCTGAAAACCTGGAATACCTTGCACACTATGCAACGGTAAGCAGCATTAATACACCCGATGATGTTAAGGCAAACGCAGTACCGGTAGAAGATTGGGAGAAAAACCTGACTACCAGAAATATTCCCAATCTTAAAGAAGCGACCGATTATTACTTTGCAGTTTTGGTACGCGATGAGCAAGGAAACATGTCTGCATACGAGACAGCAGCAATTTTTGCTGTTAACGTGACTTTCGAGAATGTTCCTGCCAGTGCGCAATCTATTGCACTCAAAGTGACCGGATCAAATATGGAGGAAACAAATAACACTCTCACCGCTTCAACAACCGCTGTTGTTACAGTCCCGTCGGGATCGGCCAGAGGATTTTCCGCTGAATCGAGTACGGCATCGGTTACCTTTAAAGGGGAAACGGAAACCGATGTACTGACCGCTGATAATAAGGATATTACTATTACGCTATCTCTTTATGAGACAAAGCTTATTATCCCCGATGCAAAAAATAACAGAATCGTTCAGATCGATGATATGACAGGAGCGGGGTGGAAAGTTCTTACCTGGAGTGATCTCGGTTTTTCTAATGCTTATGAGTTTGAACCGTATGACATCGATTTTGATTCCGGGGGGCGGATCTACATTGCGAATTATGCCCATACCGGTGCCAATAAGGGTGTTTTTCGTATCGACGACATCGATGATACCGGTTATGACCTTATTGTAGGTGAAAAAGATGTAGCAGCTATGTCGATCGACAGGACTAACGGTTATATCTACTATTCGGAAGGATGGAATCCGGTAAACAGAAAGACACTCGAACCTCTTGGTTCGGAAGAATCTTTTACAATACCTTCCATCGGCAATTTTGCCACGAATGGCATGTCTGCCGATCAGAACGGGGCTGTTTTTATTGCCAATGTAACGGATAAAAACATTATCAAATACGACCCTTCCAAACCCGAAGGATCGAGAGTTATTGAAACATACAGCTATACGGGGTTATCCAGTCCCTGGGGAGTGCTGGTAAAGGGCAATTACTTATATGTAGCTGATACTTACGTTTCAGAAACAAACAACTCACCGATTGTCAGGTTTAATATCGATAGTCCGGCTCAATATACTCGTTATGGCAGTTTTGGTGCAACCGGCAGTCCCGGAATCTTTTACGGGCCGCATGTATTTGCAGCGATTCTTAATAAGAAACTCTATATAACAGATGATGATGGGTTTGACAGTAGTAAGCTTGTTGCAATAGATGACATTACCGGCAGCGGCTGGGAAACCTACGGCTCTGCAGGGACCGGTGAAGGACAGTTTATGTTTTTTAGCGGTTGTTGATTATGAGAGTGCTCTACTATACCTCGGGCATTACCGGTTCCGGGCGTATTGTGCGCGGGATGAGTATGGCAACGGCACTAAGACGCAAAGGTATTAATGCAGAGTTTACTATTCTAAGCAGTTCTCCTTTTGGTTCTCTTTCGGATAAACTCGGCATTAATCATGTTGAGGTTCCCCTCGAGGATGAGAATGAGCTTTCTAAAAAGAATTATCATAAATCCACACTCTACGAGCGGATAATCTCACTGAATCCTGATATCCTGATTGTAGATCTGCAGTGGTTTTCTCTTTATAATTTTATTAAGGATCTTCCCTGTAAAAAGATATTCTTATCCAGGCAGGTAGATGACCGTTTTTTTACTATTCACCTCGCAGACGGTACGATGTCTTTCCGGCCGGAAGATTATACTCTTGTTCTGGCAACCGAGCCGTTTTCAAGTAAAATAGCAATGCGGCAAATCAATCCCATGATTATTCGAAACAGGGATGAAATACTCTCAAGAAAAGACGCCAGAGAAAAGCTGAATCTTAAAGGCAGCAAAAACACCTGCCTTTTTTTATTCAACGGCAAACCCGGTGAGTTTAAAGATATAAAAAAGCGGTATTCTTACTTAGAAGATTCCGGGTACACTATGCTGTATAGTACAAACTATGAAGGAGGGCTTTTTCCGGCAGTCGATTATTTTAATGCTGTCGATCTTGTAATCTGCAGTGCCGGATACAATTCATTCTGGGAAGCTGAATACTTTGGGAAAGAGGCTTTATTTGTATCTGCAGAAAGACGTTTCGAAAACCAGCAGAAACGAATTAATGATTGTTCTGATTATAGCTTCGATGAAAACGGCGCCGACCAATTGGTCGATATCATGATAGGGATTATGGAGTAATATTATTTTTTAATATCGAAGATTTCTTACCGAAGCTGTTGATTAAAACGGCCGTTACAGATGCTGCCATGGCTATCATTGCCCACACAGGGTGAACAAGACCGGTTGCAGCTGCAGGAATCCCGATTCCGTTAAACAGGAAGGCTATAACCAGGTTTTGTTTCGTTTTCGCATAGCTGTCCTTTGTAATCCGTAAAGCCTCGATGATCTTCTCTGTCCGATGACCGGTAATGACTATGTCGCTGGATTCGATTGCAATATCCGTTCCCGTACCGATAGCAATACCCACATCTGCCTGCATTAATGCGGGTGCGTCGTTAATTCCGTCTCCCACCATTGCTACCCTTGTCCCGTCCTTTTGCAGCATGCGAATTTTATCCGCTTTTTCTTCCGGCAATACTTCGGCCAGGTATTTATCTATCCCGACCTGTCCGGCTACGGATTCTGCGGTTTGCCTGTTATCACCGGTAATCATAACAGGCTCGATGCCATTTCCTTTTATTTTCATGATCGTACGTGCGGCATCTTCTTTTACCGTATCCGAAAGAGCAATAATTCCAATCAACCTTTTATCCGCACCAATACCGATAACAGTCCTGCCTTTTTCCGATAGTTCTCTTATAGAGGCACGATTTATATCATTTATTTCGATTTCCCTTTCTTCGAAAAAGGGAAGTGTACCTGCTGTAATCCGTTTACCTTTAACAACAGCTGTTACTCCTTTTCCCGGATATGCGGAAAACTCATCAGGTTCTTTATAATGAATCTTTTCATTATCAGCATAGCGTACGATAGCTCCGGCAACCGGATGCTCGCTGAGCATTTCCGCGGCAGCAGCCAAAGATATCACCGATCTATTTTCCTGCCCGTAACCCATAATTTTAACAACTTCGGGTTTCCCCCTCGTGATGGTGCCTGTTTTGTCGAATACTATAGCCGACACCTCGGGGAATGTCTGGAAAGCAGCACCGGACCTCATTAGTATTCCTTTTTCGGCAGCTTCTCCCCCGCCTCTTATCAATGCGAGGGGCATTGCCATTCCCAAGGCACAGGGATAACCCATAACCAGAACCGCAAGAGCTGCAAAGATGGCACGATCGATATCAACCACACCAAACAGGATAAAGCTTCCCGCTGTCCAGAAGATAAAAGCACCGGCCGCACTTATAAGTACAAACGGAACAAAATACTTAAGCACCTTATC
>QILZ01000110.1 GCA_003233545.1 Spirochaetales bacterium | reverse complement strand
GGTACCGGGGCAACCCCGCCTAAGGATATTCTTATATCTGTTATCATATTCGAATCGTTTACAATCCATACTGCAACGGAGGTAACGGAAATAGAAGTTCCTTTCCGCTGTCCCAATTTAAGGAAAATACCGTTTCCTTTTTCAGGAACCGGAATATTTATTTTTTGTATTATTTCATCTTTGTCTAAATTATTTTTTCCGGGCCCGGAAAAGAATTCATTTATCGGGATTTCTCTTGTTCCCGATTTGCATGCTGCAACGACCTTTGCATCAAGAACAATAAGCGGAGGGGCAGTATCTGCAACAGGCGAAGCATCTGCTATGTTACCGCCTATTGTTGCTTTGTTTCTGATTAAAGGGTTTGCGAAATCCCTCATTGAAGAGGAAAAAAACGGCAGTTCGCTCTCCAGTACTTTAGATTCCAGAATATCGGATATCGTTTCTGCCGCTCCTATCTCTATAGTATCACCGTTCTTTTTAATTCCCCTTAATTCTTTAAGAGAAGTTATGTCTATAAGTGTACCGCCTCTTATTGCCTTCTCTTTTATATAAACAAGAAGGTTAGAACCACCTGCAAGAGGAAAGCCAGCCGACTGCAGATCGGATTTTACATTCAGAAGTTCTTTAAAATTCTGCGGCTTAAGAAATTTAAAATTATCCATATATTAAATCTCCTGTTTTTTCATCATGTAAGTTAAAAGGTAAGTGTAGCATCACGAAATATTGTTGTCAAATTAAATATTATCAGTATATGGAACCTGATACCGTATTTATCCATCAACCCGGGTAAAGACAACAGCAGTAATATGGGCAGAATTTTGAATTTATATAAAATTACTTTATATTAGTTAAGGAGGCATATAATGAGTTTAAATAAAGTTGAAAAAACCGTAAGAGAAATATTATCACTTGCAGACATCAAAATAGGTGGTAATAATCCCTGGGATATTCAGGTTCATAATAATAATTTTTATAAACGGGTGCTAACCGGAGCGGAACTTGGATTGGGTGAATCATATATGGATGGATGGTGGGATTGCGAAAAATTGGATGAACTTGTATTTAAAATTATGAGAGCAAATCTGGATAAAAAAGTTAAACGAAAATTCTCTATCCTTTTCGGTTTTTTACTTGCCAGAGTAATAAATCTGCAATCCACGAGGAGGGCGTTTATTATCGGAGAAAAACATTACGATCTCGGTAATGATCTTTTCCGGAACATGCTGGATAAAAGAATGAACTACAGTTGTGCTTATTGGAAAGATGCCGAATCTTTAGACAAAGCACAGGAAAATAAACTCGAACTCATTTGTAAAAAGCTTTATCTTAAACCGGGAATGAGAGTGCTCGATATTGGCTGCGGATGGGGTGCATTCGGAAAATATGCGGCAGAAAAGTATGGTGTAAGCGTAATTGGAATTACCGTTTCGAAAGAACAGGTTGCTTTCGGTAAAGAATTATGCAAAGGTCTTCCGGTTGAATTCCGGTTTCAGGACTACAGAGATTTAAATGAAAAATTTGATCGTATTGTTTCGGTGGGAATGATCGAGCATGTTGGTTATAAAAATTACAGAATGTTTTTCGAAGTAGCATACCGCTGCTTAAATGATGGTGATTTGTTTTTGCTTCATACAATCGGCGAAACACAATCGTGTAAATCCATCGATCCCTGGACACATAAATATATTTTCCCAAATGGAATGCTGCCCTCGGTCGCTCAATTGGGTAAAGCTATCGAGAAATTATTTGTTATGGAAGACTGGCACAGTTTCGGTTGGGATTATGATAAAACCTTACTTGCCTGGTATGACAATTTTAATTCTGCCTGGGACAAAATAAAAGATAAATACAGTGAACGGTTTTACAGGATGTGGAAATATTTCCTAATTACCAGTGCAGGTTCGTTCAGAGCAAGGAGAAACCAGCTCTGGCAAATAGTACTTTCGAAAAACGGGCTTATCGGAGGTTATAACTCGATACGCTAAAAGATTTAATTTACTTTACAGAAGCAGGACATCTCTTAAAGAGAGCATGATAAGCATTCGTATAAGTCAGGAAATATATCGTTCCAGATTAAGCTCTTTTATAGTTTTTAACAGGGGTTCTCCTGTTTCAGGATCAAAATCAATTTCCTTTAAATATTCATCCACCATGGTACTTAAATCGATAGTAACGTCTTTATTCGGACCTTTTTTTAAGGGTGGATTGCCGAGAACTCTTTGAGGAAAAGAATGTTTTTTAAAACCTATTCCGGCCTTCTTGTTAAAGAGGTGCCTCAGTACATGGATGCGAAAACCAATCCTCATTATTTTTTCTATTGTCCAGTCTTTGCCGTCTGCCGCTTTTAAAAAATCCGGAAAGGTTGTGTAATCAAGAGTTATGTAACCGAAAAGGCATAGTCCTGCCGCATTAAGGGCATGTGCCAGATTAACATTGCCATTGTGATATTTCGCCCTGCCTGAGGGAGCATGATTTTTAAAATCGGGCTGTTCGTAGCCTGCGATGGGATAAGTAACGGACCCTTGAGTATGCCTGGAAGGTGTTGCATCGGAATAATAGGTAAGAGCAAGGCCGGCAGACCAGCGGGGATCATGTGCAGGGAATGCTTCGTTGCGTACTGCTATGGCAAAATCGGCTGTTTCACTGCCGAAGGTCTTAGCAGCATATTCGAAACCCCCGGCGAGAATACTGCCGATTCCCTCGGACCTGCCAATCATCTCAACGAGGGAGACTATCGATTTCGAATTACCCCATTTAAGTTCGAGGCCGCCGGTATCACTTTTATCGATTATACCTTTTTCATAGGCTTCCATCGCAAAAGCGCACAGACCGCCGCAGCCTATTGTGTCCATACCGTACCTGTTGCATATATCATTAATCTTTATCAAAGCTTCTATATCATCATTTAAAAGATTGGAGCCGAACATACCGGTTGTTTCGTATTCGACTTTATGAACCGTGCTTTCGGTTTTGTACTCTCCGTTTTCGACTTTAAGATGTCCGCCGCAACCTATCGGGCATCCGCTGCAGGCGTAACGTTTTACCTGGTAATTAAGATAATTCTCTGCACTTATCGAGCCGGTATTCTTGATATCTTCTACCGATCCGGCCCAGTTTTTAACCGGGGCATCACCGGAAAAAAGTGCCTCCTGATAAAACATGGGAGTACCGTATTTGCTTAAATCTTCCGCAAGGTCTTTAAATACGTGCCTGTGTTTTTTTCGTAATTCTTTCATTAGTTCGGGTTTTGCCAGATTTATCGGTATCTTTCCCTTTGCGACAACCGCCTTGACTTTTTTAGAACCCATAACAGCACCGAGACCGGAACGTGCTGCAAATCTGCCCTTATCAGTCGATATACCGGCAATTAAAGAGAGTTTCTCACCGGCAGGTCCTATGCATACAATTTCGCAGTCTTTTCCATGTTTAATTTTAAGTATATCTTCTGTTTCGTATGTATCTTTTCCCCAGAGTTGTTCCGCTGGTAAGATATCGACTTTCCCTTCGTCGAGTAAAATATAGACAGGGATATCCGAAATACCTCTTAAAAGTACAACATCGAACCCTGACTCTTTTAATTTCTTGCCGAAATAACCCCCGGAATTGGAATCTCCCCATCCTTTTGTAGATGGGGATTTTCCAAATACCATAAAGCGGGAGGCAATATATGCTCCGGTACCTGTCAGATACCCGGATGCAAATCCTATAATATTATCCGGACCCAGCGGGTCTGCTTTGGGATCCATTCTTTCCATCAATAGTGCAGCGCCGAGACCATAACCTCCGAGGAAATTGTCGTATAATTCTTCGGGAATAGTTTCTGTTCTGTACTGTTTACTGGCAAGTTCTACTTCCAAAAGGTTACCGGTGAC
>QILZ01000285.1 GCA_003233545.1 Spirochaetales bacterium | reverse complement strand
AAGAGATAAAGAGAATATTAAAAAGTATCAAGATTGTTTTTACCTCCGTGGGCTCTAAAGGTATAGATGAAACCTTGAATTTTATTAATGACAATAGCGGAAAAGGCAGAAAAGAAAAACTATATATTTTCTCAGCCGAAAATGATAAGACTATTCTGCAAAGATGGGCTGGTAAATTAGGAGAGAAGATGAGCTTATGCGCTACCATTATGGGAAGAATGTGCAGAATTGACCCGGCCGGAGAATATTATCAGCCGGTTGGTCCCGGTCTTAAGGAGGCGGTTATTGCTGAGGATTTTAAGGGATTACCGGTTTCTGCTGATATTTATCGTCAAGCAGGGTTAAGAGGAAGGGCCTGGGAAGTAATGTCTAATGAGGAATTGGAAGCCCGGTTCTATCTTAAATTATTTGGGCATAATGGAGCCCACGCCTATTTATCTTATTTAGGAGCACTGCAAGGACTCAAATACTTCCATGAAGTTAATTCCAGTCTTCTTTCCGAAGTTAAATTTCTTTTAAATAAAGAGGTGGCCCCGGCGATGCTTCGCCGTTACGGCAAATTGCTTAACCGGATGGAATTGAAGGAATATTGTGAAAGGCTGGTTGGACGAATTACCAGCCGGACCTTCTCCGATACCATAGAGCGGGGTATCCGAGGTTCGTTGGATAAGATTACTCCGGGCGAAAGACTGGTCCAAGGAGCAAGGTTTATCTTGGAAAACGGCCTTACCCCAAAATATTTTTGCCGCATTATTGCTGCCGGCATAAAATTGAACCTTAAAAAAGGTTTGCTTTCCGGTTCGCTCGATAAAATTATTTTAGAACATTGTCAGATTAGAGAAAAAAGACTTGTTACCTTAATTAAAAAAGGTATGGAGGAAATGCTATGGCAGGAAGGATAAAAGCGATTATTTTTGATTCTGGAGGTGTCCTGGTAGATGACCCTGCATCTGAACTTATTGCCTACTGTGCTGAAGCCTTAGGAGTAGCAGACGCAGAATTTAGGGAAGTGCAGCAAAGATTTGAACCCGATTTCCAAAAAGGAATAATTTTAGAAGATAGATTTTGGGAGATGGTTTGTGCTGAGTTGAAGGTTAAAAGACCAAACAGCCCATCGTTGTGGTACGAAGCACTTAAAACAGTTTTTTCTCGAAAGGAAGAGATGTTTTCTTTAGCCGTCTTCTTGCGGAGCAAAGGCTATAAAATTGCAGTTTTGTCCAATACGGAAGTTCCTGCGATGAGGTATCTTTATGAACAGGGATATGAGCTGTTTGAGATACGCATATTTTCTTGTGTAGAGGGGACAAGAAAACCTGAGAGAAGAATTTATGAAATAACTTTGGGGAGATTAGGCCTACAAGCGAAAGAGGTGATATTTATAGATGATAATGAAAACTGTATTAAGGGGGCGAAAAAAGTGGGAATGAATACGGTCTTATTTAGAAATCCGGAACAATTAAAAAAGGAGTTAGAGGGCAGTTTCCGAATTTTTCTGCGATGAACCCTAAGGAGAGAAGTGGCTGAAGATAAAATAAAAAAGAAAAGAGATATTCTGAGGCTTATCCCGGGGATATTGCTGGTTCTGGCAATTTCTATTCCCGCAGTATATATCCACAAGTTCTACAAACCGGTTAGTGCCGTGGCCATTGCCATTATAGCCGGGATTATTATCCGTAACCTGTTCGGCCTTCCCGAAAGATGTAAGTCCGGGGTAAGCTTTTCCGTAAAGAAAATACTCCGGTTGGCAATTATCCTCCTGGGGGTACGTTTTAGCTTCGTTGAGATGCTGAAGATCAGCGGAAGTTCCCTGGTGATAATTACTATCCTGATAATTATGGCTACTTTTCTGGCGCGTTATATAAGTCATAAGCTTGGACTGCCGGATAGGTTGGGAACCCTGATTGGCGTGGGGACATCTATTTGCGGGGTTTCCGCCATTGTGGCCACTTCCCCGGCGATTGAGGCTACGGAAGAAGAAACCTCTTTTGCGGTAGCCACCATAACCCTTTTTGGATTAATGGCGGTATTTATCTACCCGGTAATCGGCTATCTGCTGCATATGTCCGATACCCTCTTTGGCACCTGGGCCGGTGCGGCGGTAAACGATACCTCCCAGGCTGTGGCTACGGGTTTTATTTACAGCGATGCAGCCGGGAGTGTGGCTACCGTGGTAAAACTTACCCGTAACCTTTTTATGGCTCCGGTAATCGTACTTTTAAGTTATCTCTACATAGTGAAGGCAAACCGGAAAAACGGAGCGGGTGACAAAGAGAAGAAAATAGATTATAAAAAAGCCTTTCCGTTTTTTGTGCTTGGCTTTATAGGAATGGCTATCTTGAGAACCTTAAGGGTGTTGCCGGCCGAGGCTATCGGTATCATTGAAGATACAGCCGGTTTTCTTATTGTAGTCGCTATTGCGGGCGTCGGTATGGGAACCAATTTTGCCTCCATGAAGAAGGTCGGATTAAAGCCTTTCTATGCCGGTTTATCGGCGGCCCTGCTTATGGCTGTGGTAAGCATCACTCTTATTAAACTGTTTAGCCATTAAAATAATTTTGAATCAAGGTAACGAGGTATAAGGTATGAAGATAAAATTTAAAGAAATGATGATTTTAAGGTTTCCCCGGGAATTATAAATATATATAACTGTTAAAATTAGCCGGCAGGAAGCTAAAAGGAAAGGCTGTAAGGTTTTAGGAAAATTGTTAATAGTGCAGGAGGATTTATGTTAAAGATTGAACCTTATATCGGAGAGCCGGATAAAAATCGTTTGATTGCATGTATCCGTGGCGAAAAGACGGATCGAGTGCCTAATTTCGAAATTCTCATTGAAGACCGGCATGTCGAAAGACTTCTTGGCCGTAAGGCCGGGAATACTCTGGGTGTAGGCGGCGATCCGGCCAAAGGCAGTGAAGCGGCGGAGGGTACACGTCCGATGTATGCAAGGGACTATATCGAGCTCTGCCGGATTATCGGGCAGGATACAATAGCTGTAGAAAATTTTTGGACGCCGATTAAGACAACCGCGCCTGACGGTAAGGTAAAACTGTTTAATGACCGAAGCTTTAAAAATAAAGACGATTTGAAACGGATTATCTGGCCCGGCGAAGAAGATATGGAGGAACGGCTGCAATATGTTCGGGAGTATGTGGAAGCAACAAGGGGCACTGATCGATTATTACAATTGTAAATTTTAATTATTTTCTGCAAATCAAACTAATATGATTACAAGATTCAGTTTATACGGATTCTTAAAAAATCAAAGATATTATGAACCCTTCATAATTTTATTTATAGTACTTTATCACTACTGTCCGGTTATAACTAAAAGAGTAGCAATTGGTTATGAGAATCGTCTGTTTTCTTTGTGTAATCAGATTCTGTAAGTACTTGCAAAATAGGGAGTTTCTCAAAAACAGTTATACTCAAAATCTGTAATATTGTGTAGAGACTTGATTCTATCTTTAATTGTTTTTTGATGATTGCGATTAGCACATATATAGAGATTGCGATCCAAATCTGAGTCTTTACTGCATTTTCTGATGTACCATAAAATGCTTTTATTCTCAAATGCTGTTTTATCCATTTGAAAAATATCTCTACCTGCCAGCGGCATTTGTAGAGTTGTGCTATCGTTATCGCAGGTAGATAAAAGTTGTCCGTTAGAAATACAAGATGTTTCTTGTTCTCTGAATCGAAGAAACGAATACGGCGAAGTTTTTCCGGATAACCTTGAGCAGAATAAAAACCTGTTAATACGATTGTTTGGTTGCATATAAGTCCCGTTGATAGATCTACTGGATGAGAGTAGAGTCTGCGGAATTGGAGATTCTTTTTGGCTCGTATGACAAAATAACTCAACTGTTCTTTGAGAGTAAAAAG
>QILZ01000234.1 GCA_003233545.1 Spirochaetales bacterium | reverse complement strand
TCGATGCGAAGCTCCGCAACAGAATGAGAGGAGAAATACGAAACCTTCAGCGTGATCTCGGTATTACCTCCGTGTATGTTACCCATGATCAATCGGAAGCTCTTGCCATGTCGGACAAGATTGTTGTTATGGAAAATGCGGTAATTTCACAGGAAGGAAGACCGACCGAACTTTATAAACAGCCTGCGAATGTATTTGTGGCGGATTTTATAGGTGATGCGAATATTGTAGAAGCAAAGGTGATTGGAATAGAGAACGGAAAGGCTAAAGTAAAGATTGGTAAAAAACAATATTCCGTTGCTTATAAATCGGAACCGGAGTTGGGGGAGACTGCAAAAATTATGGTACGGCCGGAAGATATCAGTCTTCAGGACGAGAAAGTTGACGGAATAAAGGGGCTTGTTAAATTTGCCCTGTATCAGGGTTCTACAAACGATTACCTTATCGAAACAGACTTCGGGGAGTTAAGGATTAATGACTTTACCAATAAGGAAATACTAAGAGAGCGTGGTACTTATGTCTCTCTGAATTTCAGAGAGGATCAAATATTTTTAATACGTTAGACCTAATTTAAAGGAGGTTGAAAGGATGAAAAGGTTACTTCTTATAGCCATATCAGTATTGGTGATTATGGCTTTCACCGGCTGTGCTACACAGCCTAAAAAAACGGAAACGGCAACCGTAATAAAGGCTCCTGCAAAGGCGGAAGCTCCGGCAAAAAAGGCGCAGACCGTTCTACCTGCGTTCGATGCTTCTCAGTCACGGAAGGGAAAACCTGCACCGGCAAGCTGGAAGAAATTTGATAAATCCGGAAAGGTTAAATTCCTGCAGGTGCAGACAACAGCTCCCGCATCTCCGGCAGGACGGGGTTCGAAGCTGGACGGGTCCTATGGCGAGAGGCTTATAGAGATTCAGGTTTTACCCGGTGTTGCAGGAACAGAGGCCGTATGGAGCCTTAAGAATGGGGGCAAATCTACTGTTTGGGTTGTCGCAAGCGGCGAAACGGATACGCCTATACCGTTAAGTATAGCCGGGGGTACTACTGCAACTCTGAAAACGAAGCTCGATGCGGACAGGTATACCTATATCGTTGTCGATAACGAAGGCGGAAAAAAGCTTACTCTTGCAGTTAAAGCAAAAGTCGGTGATATTGCTGCAAAAACGACACGCGGTAAATACATGAAGATACTCTGGTTCTGAATTTCACGAGTGTAAATTGTTCTTGAGGGGTGGAGATATTCTTTGCCCCTTTTTTTCTTACAGCTTTTATTTTATAGCAGAAATTAAATCCTTTCTGCCTAATTGTAAAAAATATTTCCTGATTAAATATTTTCTGCCTCTTTTGGTTCCGAGGAGATAATTATTAAAAATAAAGCGAATCAGTGGAGATGCTGGCTGTCGTTTTGCATAAGGTTCCGGTTTTCCGAAAATACCGGATATTTTGTCTCTGTAAGCGTTTAACGATTGTAATGAATAATCACCCTCAGCATTTACTATTGTCTCAGCCGCTAATATGGCAGAGATAATTGCCGGTCTAATCCCCTCTCCGCTTACATTTGCAGCTAATCCGGCAGAATCGCCGATTAAAAGTGCCCTGTCTGCAGTAATGTTCGGGGTGTTTCCGGGGTATATTTTGTAGAAATGGCCCTTAAAAGGATTAAGCCGGCCTTTTAAATCTTCGGGGAGCCTGTTGTTTTTTCCCAGAGTGTGTAAAAATTGATCGAGCAGGGGTTTTATGTTTTTTCTGCTTAAACTGCCTATGCCTATATTAAGATAGGTCCCCTTGGAAAAATACCATGCATAGCCGTCCAGATCATCAAGATATATAATTTCCGGAGCTCCGGGGTAGGGAACCGTTCTTTGTATTTTTTCGGCATCGAGTTCTGTTTCGCTCTCCAGAGCCGCTACGGTAAAATCATCTCTGAAATTATTTCCAAGAACCTTTGCAGCAGGGCAGAAATGCCCGCCTGCACCGACAACTATTCGTGCCGAAAAAGAATTATTTATAACCACCCTGTCGTTGTAAAACTCTATTTTATCGGCCCTGCAATTTTCACGCAGATCAGCGCCGCTTTTTTGCAGCAGGTACGCATCGAATTCTTCACGTATTATTCCGTAGCTCACGATTTTTCTAAAATCTACAGGATGAGCATTATGATTAGAGTCCCAGACGATAAATTCGGATATGGGCTGGAGTGTATAACAGGCTCCGTATTTTTCCGGCGGGATCGATAATATCTTAAAAACTTCGGGGGTAACCCAGCCGGCACATATTTTCCGCCTCGGGAATTTCGCTTTATCCAGTATAAGGACAGAGAGCCCGTGTTTTTTTAAAATACCGGCGCAGGTGCTCCCCGCGGGGCCGCCTCCGATAATTATTACGTCCAGTAATTCCAATGCGGATCCTTGTATTTCTCATCGTAGAAGGCTCTCCTGTTCAGCCTTACATTGTTCAGCTTTCCCCTGGTAATTAAAATCTGGCTTAACGTCATGGGGCCGTCGCTGAAGCTTGTCATTGCACCGGATAAATATACGCGCCACATTCGGATAAAGCGGTCATCGAACATATTTCCGACCTTCTCTATATTTTTTTCGAAATTCTCTCTCCAGAAATACAGGGTACGGGCATAGTGAAGTCTTAGATTATCGATATCTACAATAGTAAAACGGTTCTTTTCCAGTACCGGTATAATTTCGCTTAGCGCAGGTATCAGTGCGCCGGGGAAAATATATGTGGCTGTAAATGAGTCGGTCGGTTCGGGGTAGAGCCTCGTTATGGAATGAATCAGTCCGAGCCCCTTATCCTTTAAATGTTTAAATATTATGTCGGAAAAAGTTTGATAATTATCCAGTCCTACATGTTCGAGCATCCCGATGGAAACAAATTTGTCATAGACACCCTCTGCATTTCTGTAATCATCCTCGATAAACTCGACCTTATCTGTAAGCCCTTCTTTTTTCGCCCATTCTTTAGCACATACAACCTGTTCGTGAGAGATGTTGTAAGATTTTATCTTTACACCATATTTTTTTGCCGCATATATAGCAAAACCGCCCCATCCGCTTCCTGTTTCCAGAACGGTTTCTCCTGTTTTAAATTCGAGCTTTCTGCATATATATTCCATCTTGTTAAGCTGAGCATCATCGAGCCCCTGTTCGGGATAATCAAAATATGCACAGGTATACTGCATGTTTTTATCGAGCCACAGTTTGTAAAAATCATTGCCCAGGTCGTAGTGCGAATGAATGTTTCGCTTTGAACCTCTAAGAGTATTCCTGTTCTGTAAAAACAGCTTTAAGTATTTTAATTTTTCACGGAATGTTGGCCGGAAAAGTTTAAAGTATGGTTCGGAAGTAAGTGATACACAGTCCGCAAGATCACCTTCTATTTCTATGTCCCGGTTCATATATGCTTCGCCGAAACCTTTGCTGCCTTTGAAGATTATTTTTCTTAACGCGTCTTTTGTTTTAAAGATAATAGTAAAAAAACGATCGGTATCTTCCGTCCCATATGTCCGTTTAACACCATTCCAAAATTGAATCCGAAACTTTCTCCCCTTATATTTAGAGAAGATTTTATCTATGAAATCGTCAAGCTTCATTAGGCTTCCCCGGTGCTTTTTTTTATATATTACCTAAAAATAAAATATCACCCTGAATCAGTCAAGGTCAAGCGGAAAGAAAATGGGTCTAAATAAATTAATATAAAAAGCATCCGGGGACTAAGAATCCCTACCAAATCCGGTAAACAAAAGAGAGCTGAGTCATGAAAATTGCAGGGCTTACTGAAATACCTGAAACACCGGAGCCGGCAGGGAAAGTAATAATATTGTATGTGCTGTCCGATGAGTCAAGGTTTTCTTTTGAGAATGTTTCCAGAAGAATCTGCTGT
>QILZ01000279.1 GCA_003233545.1 Spirochaetales bacterium | reverse complement strand
TTGCACTTCCCGAACGAATAAGAATACCGTGCTCCGCTCCCATACCGCTTCCTACCATAAGAGCTGTAGGAGTTGCCAATCCCAGTGCACAGGGGCAGGCAATTACCAGGACTGCTACTGTAGAGACGATACCCAAGGTAATGATAGTCAAATTAGCGTTTACCCAGGGAAGAAATGCGCCGATTTGTACCAGAGAACTCATTGTCCCGGGAAAGATAATCCAGGATAGAAAGGTGGCTATCCCTATTCCCAGTACTACCGGGACAAACACACCGGTTACTTTATCGGCGAATTCCTGAATGGGAACTTTTGAACCCTGGCATTCCTCTACCATCTTAATTACAGAAAAGTGTCCTTTCCTATCTTTGTAGCTTTAATTTTTAAGAGTCCTTCCTGATTAACCGTAGCACCGATGGTTTCATCGCCGGGTTTTTTATTTACAGGCATGGATTCCCCTGTGGCCATGGACTCATCCACCGCGCTTTCGCCTTCTACAATAGTGCCGTCAGTAGGTATCTTTTCTCCGGGCCTTATAACCATTACATCTCCTAACTGGACTTCTTCGATGGGAACCTCTACTTCCTTTCCCTTTACCAGAATGCAGGCGGTTTTTGCGCCCAGCTGCAACAACTTTTTTATAGCCTGAGAAGCACGGCCCTTTGCCTTCTCTTCCACGTAACGGCCGGTGAGATGGAAAGCCATAATCATGGCGGAAACACCCGCGTAGTTTGCAACGGGAAATAAGAAAAAGAGAGGACCGGTGAGAAAAGACACACCTGTACCCAGGGCAATGAGTGTGTCCATATTGGCATGACCATGGCGGACTGCTGTAAGAGCACTCTTATAGGTACGCCGACCTAACCAGAGGAGTACCGGAATAGAAAGCAGGATCAGCCCTCCATTGTATATAGTCGAATCGGGCCAGATAATACCAAAAAACATATCCGCGAACATCCAGGTAATAATGGGTATGGTAAATCCCCAGGCAGCCCACATTCGGAAGCTGGCGACGCGCATTTTCCTTGCTTCTTCCTCTTCTTTTTTATCTTCCGCCATTTCTTCACTCATTCCCATAAGTTCGTATCCGACGTTAGCCACTGCCTGCTGGAGATCACTAATGATGGATACTCCGGGGATATAGGTTACAGCGGCTTTCTCCGTTGCGAGGTTCACATTTGCGGAAAGAACTCTCTCTACTTTTTTTAGGGCTCCTTCCACTTTATTTGCGCAGCTTGCGCAGGTCATACCTTTTACAGGGAGAGAAAGAGTTTCCGATGGGACTTCGTACCCTGTTTTCTTTACAGCAGAAATAAGGCTGTCAATTTTAATCTTATCTGACAGTACTTCGACTGTAGCTTTTTCCGTGGCGAGGTTAACATTTGCATTTTCCACCCCGTAAACCTTTTTCAGGGCTCCTTCCACTTTATTTGCGCAACTTGCGCAGGTCATACCTCTAATAGGCAGAGTAAGTCTTACATTAGTCATAATAGATCACCTCCGTATCTTATTATACCATACCCCAGGGGGGTATGGTATAATAAGATATATTTTATCCCGCTCTTTGTCAAGACATTTATTTCAGAAAAGTAATGGGGGGGAAACAAATCTGTAAAGGTCCCTAAACACCAGAATATTATTTATTATTGTTAGTATACAACAGCAGAGTGTTTGGTATAATAGGGTTAAGAGGATAAATACCCCATGGAGTATATACGGCATGAAGAAAAAAGGTAATTGCTGCAGCAGGAGGATATTTTTATGAAAAAATACGATGTAATTATCGCAGGAGCTAGTTTTGCCGGTCTTTCCGTTGCATCGAAGTTAAAGGGAAAGGTTCTTCTCATCGATATGGCGGATATTGGAAAAAAACAAATTTCTGCCTGCGGAGCACCTCTCGATGTGATAGAAGGAGTCGGGTGTAAAGATTCTGTTCTTCAGGTTTCCGACATATTTTCTCTCCATGTTAACAAACGGCAAGTACACTTTACCTTACTGTACCTTCGATTACTTCCGGTTTTGCTCCCAACTTTACTCCGGAACAAATGCTGAATTTCTAAAAGCGGTTGTTATAAAGATAGAAAAAAACGATTTATTTACCGTTCATACATCCAGGGGAAAGTTTACTTCCGGAATACTTGTGGATGCTACCGGCTGGAGAGCTTTTATAGCCGAGAAGTTAAAACCCGGGTATGTGCACAGAAACATGTTGAGTTTCGGTATAGAAACAGAGGTTCCTTACAGAGAAGAAAATTTCCATTTCTTTTATGAACCGGAATTTCTAAAGAATGGAGTCAGCTGGATATTTCCCTGCGGTGAGTTTTCCAGGTTTGGTGTGGCAAGTTACAGGGGAGAGAGAAAGCTTTTAAACAGGTTAGATGTTTTTCTGGAAAGGTACCGGATCCGCCGCAGAAAAGTCCATGGCGGATTTTTTTGTTACTCTCTTAAGGAACCGGTAATAGATAACGTATTTATAGTGGGCTGTGCTCAGGGGCAGACTCTACCCCTTACCGGCGAAGGTATAAGAAGGTGTATAAAGTACGGTGTTAAATGCGGGGAAATTATCCGGAGAATACTGGAGGGAGAAATCACCATGGATGAGGGTCTGGAGAAATATTCCAGGTCTGCTCTGGAACCAAAAGTAAAGTACTCCTGGCTGCTTCGTTTACAAAACATAATTCTTAAGGTGCCGGAAAGAAACCTCGAAATAGGTGCAAGAATCGTTTCCCATAGATTTTTGTCAGGTTTCCTGGAGAAGCGTTACCTCGGAATTTAACAACCGGATAAGGCGGAATAACCTACCGCAGCTTCCCGTACCACACGGCCTGATTACGGCAATTCATGGCCTTACTCCGGCTCGGGTCATTGTCCGCAGGGCATCCCCATCATCACGTATTGCCCTATGTCGACGAAGCTCTGAACGATGGTTTCCGGCCGGACTATTCTTGCATGAAAATCTGTTCCGCCGATTTCTTCGAGGCTCTCTATCCGTCCCCCGTAAGCCAGGGGCAGATATTCGATGATTCCCGCATTGCGAAAATCCGTCATACGCTGAGCAAGCGCCGCTTTTCCGCTTTTTGTACGATAGCCGTAGGACTGCAGACCCTGGTTATCCTGACCATCGCTTAATACGATCAGAAAAAACCGGTTGGCTGAGTGATCGTAAAAGCTGATCTGGATGTCATCCAGGGCTTCCCTGACTGTCTTAAAAAGTGCGGTCGAGCCCTCGGCCCGAAGCTTATTTACCTCTTTCAGGATCAGTGCCTTTGCAGCCGGGGTAAAGCTTTTTAACAGAGAACCATTAAGCCGCCCGGGCTTCGTGCTGAAACTTCTTATCGCCACACGCAATCCGGGAGAGGGAACAATTAACTGCAGAAAAGAGAAAAGAGCGGTCTTTGCCTGCTCCAAAGACCTGCCGAACATGGAGCTCGATGTATCGATCAGTAAATATATCACCCGCACGGACTGATCGATCCGCATTCCGGAAAGGTCTATTTCCGGGAGAGGACCGTTTCTTCTGCTCCCGGGCCCCTGAACCTGGGACTGGTTTCGCCCCTTCCCCAGCATACTGTTAGCCATTTCCCCGCAGAGCATGGACTCCGAATAAGGGGCGAAAAGCCCTGTGATAAAAGGTCCGTCCAGGTTGTGTGCATCCCTGGCCATCCGGCACTGGAAGGCGAGATACTTTCCCTGGCTCAGCCGGTACTCCCTGCCGAGAATGCGGATTTTTACGTTATGCCTGATTAGATAGATTACACTGTGGGGACTGACATTCCAGTAAAGACCGGTGTCTTCGATCAGCCCTTTCTCCGTCAGGCGTTCCAGAACAGCACGAAAGTGTAAATCTTCTTCCCTCCAGTCCCCCAGCCGCATGACTTCTGTCCGCAGATCATTTTCCAGGTCGGCAAGCAGGTATGGAGAACCGTCTGCCTTGTTAAACTTACCGGCCTTATAGTCCCTGATCGCCCCGGGGGAAGTAAAGAGAAAGGGATCCGAGGCCGGGAAAGCGGATATTCCGGAAGCATCATCCACGATTTTCCGGTTCGTAATATGCCTGTACATGATCTTAGCAGGCCTGGTCCACCATGGTCCCCGAATCGATTGCAGAATCATCCGGACTTTCCTCAGTGCAGCCCTTTGCCGGAAACTCCCTCCGGGGTACTTCTCTGATTTTCGGTAAGAAGCCCCTGCCACCCTCTTTGCAAACGCAATTATCCTGCGGGTATTTCTGCCCGGAAAAGCGTGGGGAGCCGTTACCACCAACAGAAAGAGCGCTCTTATTCCTTCTTCCATTAAGTCTCCCCGGACGCCCTCCGACAGCCATTTAAAAACCAGACCGCCTTCTTCTCCACCGGTAAGACCTAACCAGTCGACCGCACTGATGAACTCCTGGTTCTGCTTTTCGGTAATTTTATTCCCGGCTAAAGCCACGTAGACTGCAGGCAGCAGAATAATGGCATGATAGTTACTGCCGGTCAGCCCCAGCCCGGAAAGCTCCGAAAGCTTCGAAATCAGACGGATATCATGTTCCTGTAAAATCTTATCTTTTTTCATAATGATCCTCCCTGCAGGCATCTTCTTTTTGTTCCCCTAAGCTTGATAAGCTCACTCTCCTGCCCAGCATTGAATTTCTCATCTGACCGCATAGTTTACCGATCCTTTGAGACTGGAAGTTACCGATCAGTACCGGGACATCTATTCCGGCTAAATCCCGCATCATGGGGCACGCCCATACAATGTCCTGCCCTTTTTTAAACCTGCAGCTTTTGCCTGCCAGGCAGAACTCACCCCGTTTTAAAGCCCTGTAAACAGATTGATGAGGACTTATGCTCCAGAAAGAGGCCAGCCTGTGGATAATACGGCGGACTTCCAGAATTTTAACCTGCCTCAGATAGTCCAGGTCCTGCTCCTGCCACGGCTGCTCCCGCATGACCTCGTAACGAATGTCGTTCTCCAGAAGACTGAGCGTTCCTTCCCGCTCGTATCGGGCTCTGGCAATCGGATCGGTCATGAGAAAAATGTCCGCCGGATTAAGACTGGCAGAGGAAAGGGAAACAGAACGGGTAATACCAGGGCTTTCTATCTCCTGAGCCGCCAGCAGCCAGAGGAGAAATATCTCATTGTATAACCGGGACGTCCACAGAAGCTCAGGTGCACGTCTGGGTACTTCCGATATAATAGCCTCTATTGTCGCCGTTTTTATTCTGAGCCGAGCCGCCAGAGCCAGCAGTTTCCTTTGGCTACCCGATGCAAGCTTAAGATCCGTACTATAGATCTCATTAAGATTCTGCTCTGCCTCCCGGAGAACGAAAAGGTCATCCGCTCCGAGTTCAAAGGGGCCTATAAACTCGTAACGTACAAAAGGAACCGGAAAGGAAAAAAGACCGGTTTCCCCCCTGGCTTTTTCTATAAGCGCCAATACATCCCGGTACAAAGAGGTAGTACGTTCTATGAGCGCAACCCAATCACTTTTTACCGGCACTTTGCGGCGAATATGCATAAAAGGGGAACTGCGGTGTGTTTGTCGTCGAAGACTGCGTGTAACTAAGTGGATACAAAGGGTATCTGCAATCGTTTTTATAACCCGGGCCGAGGCGATATAAATACGGGCCTGCACCGGACGCTGTTTCCTCCCTTCAGCTGAAAGCTCAAAGTCTGCCGTACCCAGATCCTCCGACGTATCCCTTAACCTCTCCAACAGAGAAACCCGCTCCCGGAACCATGGCTGGTTTACCGTTTCTTTTTTCCGGTATAACAGCCGGGAGGAAAAGAGACTTATAAGCTTTAAAAATCCGGCAAAGATTTTTGCTAATGCTTTCATACACCACCCCCCGGGGGTATCCCTAATTTAAAGATAATACAGTTTCAGAGAAAGTCAAGGGAAGTCTCT
>QILZ01000004.1 GCA_003233545.1 Spirochaetales bacterium | reverse complement strand
ATACAAATTAATGGCAGCGATAATCTACGAAGGCGGCTTAAGACTTTCAGAATGCTTAAAACTTCGCATGATCGTTTTGAGGATCGACCGGGTATCGAACTGCTTAAGGCTCCGGATAAGAAAATATCCTGATACCGGAAAAGAGTGGGCTTGGTTCCGGGTTTTCCCTTCAGCGATAATCTACACCCATATTGCCAGCCGTAATAAATTGGATGTACTAAGCTCCTATGGATAAACTCGATTTCTGATGGAGATAAACGCAGGCTTTATAACTATGATTATAAAGAGGTTATGTAGAATTCTATATATTTGCTAATGCTAAAGCCGTAATCTTTGACTATGTGCATGGCGCTTTGTAATACTTTTTCTCTGATCGAAGATCCTGCACAAATGAGGGCTTTTACCGGCTAAAATTAAGCGGCTGTAAATGCCAAGGGGAATTCCCGGCGGATCATCATTCTTTTATATATTAAGTGACTATATGGGCGGTACAGGGCTCGAACCTGTGACCTTCTGGGTGTAAACCAGACACTCTCCCAACTGAGCTAACCGCCCGCTTGCAGAGGAAACTATCATATAAATCAATATTTTGTCAATAAGTTTAAAATGATTTATCCATGATAAAGACCGGTTCATATATGTTTTTATTGTAAATTCCTTTGCAGCAGGCAGATGTATACCTTGAAAAATAAGTAATTAAATGTTACTTTTCTATCGTTTTTATCACTTTTAAAGCATATATAAGGAGAAATAAAATGTCCTCCGGGGATACACGATTTAACAGTAAACTACTGCATGCGGGGTTTTCAGGTGATGAAACCACCCTGTCTAGTGCGGTTCCGATTTATCAAACCACATCGTATCTATTTAAAAGCCCGGAACACGCTGCAGATCTATTTGCATTGAAGGAATTCGGCAATATTTATACACGTATCGGCAATCCGACAAATGAGATATTCGAAAAAAGGATGGCGGAACTGGAGGGCGGAACCGGGGCTCTCGCTGCAGCTTCCGGCATGGCGGCTATCGGTATGGCTATCTTGAATTTAACCGGAGCCGGCGATGAAATTGTTGCAGCTACGAGTCTTTACGGAGGAACATTTAACCTCTTAAACTACACTTTTAAAAGACTCGGTATTAAAACAACATTTGTCGATCCTGAGGATATATCAAACTTCGAAAAAGCAATTACACCTAAAACAAGACTAATCTTTACGGAATCTCTTGGAAATCCCAAGCTCGATGTGCCGGATATCGAAAAAATAGCAAAGACAGCCCATAATAATGGTATCCCCCTCTTTGTTGACAATACGGCATCGTCCCCGTATCTTCTTAAACCTATCGAATACGGTGCGGATATAGTTATCCACTCCGCGACAAAAATAATAGGCGGACATGGAACTTCTATCGGAGGTGTCGTGATAGATTCCGGTAAATTCGAATGGGATAACGGGAAATATCCGGAACTTGTAGAACCGGATCCGAGTTACCATGGAATCCGGTATACGGAAGCATTTGGAAATATAGCCTATATTGTTAAACTCAGAGTAACAATTCTACGTGATTTCGGTTCTGCTCTATCCCCTTTTAATGCCTTTCTGCTGCTCCAGGGGTTGGAGACACTCCATGTAAGGATGAAAAGGCATTGTGAAAACGCGCAAAAAGTCGCAGAATTTTTAGAATCTCATCCTAAGGTGAGCTGGGTAAACTACCCGGGATTACAGTCGAGTAAATACCGCAAACTTGCCGAAAAGTATCTTCCGAAGGGCAAAGGAGCGATTATCGGATTCGGTATTAAAGGCGGCTATGAAGCTGGGAAAAAGCTTATTTCATCTGTTAAACTGTTTTTCCATCTTGCAAATATTCTGGATGCCAAGTCCCTTATCATACATCCGGCAAGTACCACGCATCAACAGCTTTCGGAAAAAGAACAGATACTAACAGGTGTTACAGCGGATTACATCCGGCTTTCGGTCGGTATCGAAGATGTGGAGGACATTATTGCTGATCTGGACCAGGCTTTAAATAACACGTAATAAACATACTATTACGAACGTTTATGTTTAGCAGTCTTACCACCTATAGTATCGTCGTACTGCCTTGATTCGTGGATTCTGAAAGTTGTTAACACATCATCAGCTCCCAATTCCAATGCTTTTTCATGGCAGGCCTTTGCAAGCTCGAAGAGTGCCCCCGGCTCTCCCTCCACTGCAGTGCTCATTGCCCCGACTTCGTATTTTAAACCGCTTTTTTTTATCAATTCAATTATCTTGTCTACCGCGGTATAAACATTGCTTATACTTCCGCCGGAGGGAACAATAGTTATATCACAAACAGCCATTTTTTTACCCCTGATCTTTTTTTTCCGTAACTTTTAATATTCGTTGTCCGATCTCCCGCCCATCTAATACAAGGCTTAATAGATAATTGCCGTCCCTTCCGAACCGTACAGGAGGCATAGGAAAAACCAACTCCATACCTTCCTGTCCTTCTCTCGTTTCGAAAGATCCCGCTCCGGAAAAAACAACCTCTTGTGTATGTTGATGTGCCAGGTTAAATGTAAAATCATATTTACCGGTTTTTAGATTATCCATCTGCACAAAAACGAACCAGGGCGGCGAAACAGCCGGAAATCGATGAAAATTAAATATATTAAAAACGCCTATTATTCCTTTTTTGCCATTATCCTCTGTTATAATCTTATCTGCAAATAATAATGTGTGTAAATTTATTTCTTCCATTATCCCTCCTTCTCCATAGCTCTGCAAATAATATATTATCAACCATCGGTTTCCGGATGTTGTACTGCTGTCGATATCAATACCCTGGAAAAGATCTCCGTTTCTTCAAATAGTGGAGAATGAGCCGAATGTTCGAACCAATACCAATGTTTTTGAGGTGCTTCCAGTTTTGAAAAATATGCCCGGGACAATTCAAATGGTGTAGTTTGATCGAAGCGGCCGGTACAAAACGTTACCGGAACTTCCAAGCGGGGGACCTGTTTCATTAAATCAATATTTTGCATTTCCTGTTCCATCATTTGAATGCTGAAATATTGGCCTTTTATAAATCGGTAGATATCGGGAAACTTATATTCCGAACCAAACAGGATATGACGAAAAATACTCAGTACAAAATTACCGGTATGGGTTAATCCGCCACCAAATTGATCAAGCCATTTTTGGTGAACGCGGCTATCGGACATACTCCACGGCGGGGAACCGATCGTCTTAAGCTGGTGAACCGCTTTTTGATTTCCGGTTCTTTCCGCTTCAGCCAATGTGAAATCATAGGATATCTGTTCGCCCTTTTGAATGTTTACCACCTGGCTGACAGAGTAATAGGCATAAAAAAGGTCCGGCCTTTTCTGTAAAGCGAGAATGGACAGGACCGTTCCAAAGGAATGTCCGATTAGATAGATTTTTTTCTGGAGAAACCGTTGACGTAAATAATTCGTTACTTCCACAAGGTCGGAGACAAACTGATCTATCCGCATGCTGTCGGAAGGAATATCTTTTGAATAGGATAAACCGGCACCGCGCTGATCCCAGTTTACAACAATAAAGTGCTCTTCAAGGATCCCTTGAAAATGCCGGGCAAATCCAATTTGAGCTCCTCCCGGGCCGCCGTGCACAAACAAAAGAACCGGCAAATCTTTGCGTTTTCCGCGCATCAAGAGCCATTGTTTAATCCTGCCGATTGGAACATGTTCCAATGATGAAATACTGTCTTCCCATGGAGTTCGGCGATCACTTTTTTTCATAGTAAAATCCTCCTTACTATATCAAATTTATCAATTAGTCCCTTTGGCCGATCTCCCGTCCGTTCCTTTCGAATTATATTAAACAGTATCCTGCGAAATAGCTTCATCGTGGCAGATAAACTCTTTTAAAGATTTTGAAAACAGAAGCGGAATACAGAGAATTCCAATTA
>QILZ01000374.1 GCA_003233545.1 Spirochaetales bacterium | reverse complement strand
TAAAAGTAGAAGTAGATGTTGTAAACTGGGATAGTGTTTATCAAAAAACAACAACATTGATTTCAGCAAAGCAGGAACCGGATATTTTAAACACGGATACAATCTGGGTACAGTATGCCGACAAGGGTCTGCTGGAACCATTGGACAGCTATATGAATGGAAATTTCAAAGATATTTTCATTCCTGCATTGCTTAAATCAGGTGTTTATAAGGGTAAAACATACGGGCTTCCGCTTTTAGCGACTGTAAGGGGACTCTTTTATAATAAAGATATTCTTGCAAAGGCAAACGTCGAGCCGCCGAAAACTTTCGAAGATCTTGTTAAGGTCTCTCTTGCCATTAATAATCCTCCGAAATCATATGCATTTGGCATGCCCATTACAAACTTCGAGGGGCAGGCATATATTTCGTACTTCTTATGGGCTGCCGGAGGAAGCTGGATAGACGAAAACGGTAAATGTGTTGTAAACAGCGAGGCCGGGTTGAGGGCGTTAAACTTTGCAAAAGATCTCGTTAACAAGTATAAAGTAGTGTATCCGGGCTGGAGTACTGTAAACAGGGATGATACACAGAAGGCAATGATTGCCGGAAAGATCGGGATGATGATGACGGCGAACTTCTTTCCGTCGATCGCAAAATCGGAAAATCCGAATCTAAAGCTGGGAGTTGTTTCCATACCGCGTGATAAAAAGCAGTACAATCTCGGCGTTGTCGATTCTCTGATGATCTTTAAAAGATCTCAGCATAAACAGGCAGCCTTTGATTTTATTAAATTCTATTATAATAAAAAGTGGCATGAAAAATTTATCCTGGCGGAAGGAATGCTCCCGGTAACCAAAGAGGTTTCGAGTGATCTGGAGAGTAATCCCGGGTTAGGTAATTTTATTAAAATGCTCTCTTCGGCAAGATTTTTTCCGGCTGAACCTTCATGGGAACCTATGGTTCTTGAGGTTATTAAGGCATGGCAGGTAGCTATATTGGGCCAGAAAGATCCGAAAAAAGCACTCGACGATGCTGTCGAGAAAATTAACAGTGAAATATTAAAAAAATAGATGTAAAATCGAGTAAAGAATAAACAATCGAATGGGATGGGTTCTTATATATTTATATATCAAGGACCCATCGTTACTACGGAAATCAGGGTCAATTAACAATGATACGATTACGAAAAGAAGAAAAAATTGCATATATCTGCATCCTGCCGAGTTTTATTTTAATTTCAGCAGTCATTTTTTTCCCGGTAGTAAAAACCTTTATAAATGCCTTTTTCTCACTGGATCTGTACGGCAATATTCAGCATTTCTCAGGTTTCGATAATTTTAAAAGGCTATTCAGAGAGGATGTCTTTTTAAGGATTTCCATTAATACCCTGTACTGGACTGTCGGCATGGTTTTTATAACCGTGGCAATATCCCTGGTTCTTGCGATTGCCCTGAACCATAAATTCATCGGAAGAAGATTTTCGAGGGTTATCCTCATCCTCCCGTGGGCGGCATCGGTAATGATAAGCGCTCTGTTATGGAAATGGCTGTTTAATAGTGATTATGGTATGTTAAACCGGCTTTTAAGGGAACTGCATATTATCAATGAAAATATTCATTGGCTGGCAACACCAAAAACATCATTTCCTGCCATGATTTTTGTGGGCGTTGTGATATCCATTCCTTTTACCACTATTACATTTCTGGCAGGGCTTCAATCTATTCCAAATGAATTATATGAGGCAGCAAGGGTAGACGGTGCCAATAAATTAAAAGTAATTTATAAAATCACACTTCCTTTGTTAAAGAATGTTTTTTTCATCGTTACAACTTTAAATGTTATTTACATATTTAATTCTTTTCCCATCATATGGGTAATTACACGGGGCAATCCGGCAAGTCAGACAGATATAGTAATAACTTATCTGTACAAGAAAGCTTTCCTGTACCAGGATTTTGGGATCGCGTCCGCATTATCGATACTTATTTTCTTTTTACTGCTCACTTTCAGTATTCTATACGCAAAACTTATATACAAAAGAGGTGAATAAATTGGACATAAGATGGGGCAAGAGACTGGACCTGTTATTAGTATATCTAGTTGTTATCCCTATTTTGCTCATTATATTATTTCCATTCCTGATAATGATTCTTACTTCGCTTAAAGTCAGCAGTGAAATCTTTGTTTCACCCCCGACATGGTTTCCCAAAAAACCAATTTTAAAAAATTATATCGATATATGGCGTTATGTAAAACTGGCGAATTATTTTAAGAACAGCGGAGTATATTCGATCGGCACAACGGTATTAACAATTTTAATCGCATTACCGGCTTCGTATGCCACTGCACGTATAAAGTTCAGGGGAAGAATGTTTTTTTTATTCCTTATCCTGGTAACCCAGATGTTTTCACCGATAGTTGTTATAATATCTTTGTATAAGATGATGGCCTTTTATCATTCTTTAAACTCCTACAGGGGCATTATTATAACCTATTCGGCGTTTAACCAGGCTTTTTCCATATGGCTTTTGACAGGTTATTTTTCATCGATCCCAAAGGATATAGAAGAAGCTGCAATGATAGATGGCTGTTCCCGGTTTACTACGGTTGTACGGATTCTTATTCCGCTTGCCAAGCCCGGCATTGTTGCTACAGTCGTTTTTGTTTTTATCTGGGCATGGAATGAGTTTCTTCTTGTTCTGACTTTTATATCGACCAACAGACTCTGGTCGTTAACACTTGGTATTTATGGTTTTATCGGAAAATACAAGGTACTCTGGAATTATCTCATGGCGGTATCTTTTTTAACAACGATTCCGGTTATCATTTTATTTTTACTCATCGAAAGACATCTCGTAAGCGGACTTACGGCAGG
Source organism: Spirochaetales bacterium (assembly GCA_003233545.1). Classification (GTDB taxonomy): domain Bacteria; phylum Spirochaetota; class Spirochaetia; order SZUA-6; family SZUA-6; genus SZUA-6. The sequence continues at coordinate 1,232 of QILZ01000374.1, read as the reverse complement.
GGCAATTAAATAAGAATATTGGTTTGCCTGTAACAATGATTTATTACACAAGGGGGAACTTATGCAAAAACTTGCAATCGAGGGGGGAAACCCCGTATGTCCTGAATCTTTTCCTATGTGGCCGCAGTTCGGTAAAGAGACAATCGAACATGCCCTGGAGCCGCTGAAAAACGGACTTGTTAATTACTGGACCGGCACAAGAGGCATGGAGTTCGAGGAAAAGTTTGCAGAGTACAACGGTGTAAGGCATGCTGTAACAACGACAAACGGAACCTCGGCACTGCATACCGCGTTAAACGGACTCGGAGCCGGGCCGGGTGATGAGGTTATTGTAACATCTTATTCATTTATAGCTTCGTCGATGTGCGTTGTGCAGGCCGGAGCAATACCTGTTTTCGCCGATGTAAAAAAAGAGGATCACACGATAGATCCGGCGGATATCGAAGCAAAGATCACAGAAAATACTGTTGGTATTATACCTGTTCATCTTTATGGAATTATCTGCGATCTGGATCCGATACTTAAGATTGCGAAAAAACATCACATTTTTGTGCTCGAGGATACTGCACAGGCGCCGGGAGGTGAGTATAAGGGAAAGAAGGCCGGATCGGTAGGCGATGCCGGAGCATTCAGCTTCTGCCAGTCGAAACACTTTACTACAGCAGGTGAAGGCGGTGCCGTGATTACCGATGATGAAAAGCTCGCATGGATATGCAGGTCCTTCAGGGATCATGGATACGACGTAAAAGAGAGATTGAGGCTGCTGGAACTCGAGCAGAAGCTTCCGTATATTCATGAACGGATTGGTTTTAATTACAGGATGACAGAAATCCAGTCCATAGTCGGAATCTACGAACTTAAACGATTCGACAGTTATAACCTGAAACGCAGAAGGGAGAACGGCGAATATCTGTTGAAAAAGTTAAAGGATCACCCGTTAATTAAATATCTGCCGCCGCATTCCGGTGAACGGAAAAATGCCTTCTGGTGGTTTCCGGTGGTGATTAAGCTTGATGCAATACACTGCAGTTTAAAACATTTTACGGATGCATTAAAAGCCGAGGGAATTCCCGTAATGCCGGTGCAGTGGCCGCAAGCCTATAAAGAGAAGGCCTACAGCGAGCACAAAGGATTCGGAAAAAATAATTTTCCATTTGAATCGAAGGAATATACAAATCCGAAATCCGTCGATTATAAAAATGTACTCTGTCCGAATGCAAAATGGCTGGAAG
>QILZ01000181.1 GCA_003233545.1 Spirochaetales bacterium | reverse complement strand
TAAGTCTGCGGGATTGGTTGTTTTCGGGAAGCAACAATAATTTTTGCTATGTCAATCGAGGTATTCACAAGATTTTCTATCCACCTTTCAAGATTCCTGCGAAATGCCGATTCTTCAAGGTATTTTCTTTTGCTGATATTTTGAAAAGAATAAGCATCCTTTATTTCCGTCTCAAGGAAATCGAGTATTCGGATAAGCCTATTCTTATCAATCTCAGACAAAGACAGCGACCTTTTTTTTACAGCGATATAATCTTCTGTAAATTGCCTGTACTCCTCTGCAAGGTCAGTTACAGTAAGAAAATGCTTCCAGTAAAGAGAATGATTGCGGATGATAATTGGGACTCCTTCAAGATAAACAGCTGCAGCTATTGCTGCCGCAGCTCTGTTTAGAACAATAAAATCGACTTCTTTCCCGGTAATCCGCTCCAGGTCTCTCCATATTTCATCCTCCTCCTTGAACGAAACATCCTCTTCGATATCAAATCCTTCCTCCTTTGGATAAAAATAAACAGCAATATCAATATCAGAATCCATTCCTGCATTTCCTTTTACAGCGGAACCGAAAAGATAAGCAAATCCAATTTTATTCTTTGCAGAGAAATAACGTTTAAGCTTATCTATTATTTTGTTTTTAACGATTCTCATATTACAAAAATATCACCAATAGGCAGGGTTGTCGATATTATATTCTACCGTAAGAACAGGATTAGTATTTGTTTGGTTTGTGGTTATAAAAAACATCCTTTATATACCTGCATACCAAAGAAATCCCGGCAGAAAATATTATTACTATAAATGTCAAAACAGGCTTCGTCAGGAGAACTATTACGGAACGTTCAGTGGTGACCCTTGCCAAGATTTACTCTACTTCCAAATAACCCGGTCAAGAACCCAAAGATATTTTCCCAAGCCTAAGGTGAGAAACGGGGCAGCCATAAGATTTCCGGATTGATTTCAGGGCAGCCCAGCCTCGCCGGTTTAGCATTTATGCCGGGAGGATCTCCTCCGCCGGGTTTCATTCTTTGACTAATAATTGACTGCTTCCTGTTTAAATTGGCAGTTATAGAGAGTCTGTAATTCGATATATCAGCTTTATCATCTTTAAAACTAGAAACCGTAACATATTTCGAGTACGGGTTCTAAAGATCTTTATTTCGCGTGCTTAATAAGACCTTTGATCATTATGGTATTTTCTCCGTCAGCATGGATTACCACAGTGCTATTTATAAAAACGGTATCTGCCCACTCATATAATCCGGAGAAAATAATAGAGAGAATAACTATGAGTATTTTAATATGATGGCTCATAGATAACAGGATATACCGCTTAAGCGTAGAATACCATTTTAAATATTCATGAATACTTTTCCGTGTATTTCTTAACAAACAGAGACCGTCCCTTGACAGCAGAATAGTAAATACACTTTTTCTATAATACTTTTAAGATCGAAAATGACATTATAGTATGTGTTTTAAATACCTTTTTATTGACAATTTAGATGTCATTTAATATACTACTTAAAATGTGCTTCATTTTTAATATCAACGATAACATTGTACAAGGCAGAGAGACTAATAATCGGAGGGAACATGTTTAAAGTAAAAGAAAATACTACATTAATAGGAGTCTCGGAACTTCGTTCCGGAATTGAGAAAATCCTTGAAAAAGCTCAAGACGGACCGGTCATTATTGAGAAACGGCACAAGCCGCAGGCTGTCTTAATGTCTAATAAAGAGTATGAGCATCTTAACAACTTGCTCGAACTTTCCGAAGATTTGGTTCTGGGTTTTATTGCTCAAGAACGTTTTAATAATAGTGAGGAAGGCGATTACATAAACATTGAGGAACTTCTTTAAAAAAACCGCAATGGAAATATGGAAGATAAAAATAAATCGGCTTGTCATCGATGTAGATTTTAAAAGGATTAATAAGAAAGATCAGAATATTATACTAAAAACAATTTATAAAAAACTTAGCACCTTCCCGGAAAAATATGGCACTCCTCTGCGATATAATTTAAAAGGATACTGGAAACTTAAAGTATCGTGGTACCGTATTATATACAGAATAGATAAAGAGGGAATCCGTGTTCTTCTGTTAAAAGCAGGTATGCGAAGGGATGAAGAGGTATACAGAGAGATACTTAAAAGATTTAAATGAGCAATAATCGGAAGGTACATCAATAGCTGTAAACAGGACATCATCAACAAGATTAATAGCTGAGGCTATAGTAGTCTGCTGTATGTAGAGTATTATAACGTCAATAATGACATTTACTTCACGCTGAAGGCGTGAAGCTATTATCAAATCCGGATTCAATTTTGGTTTTTCTTTCATTGATTTTGTAAATCTCCATGTTTTATACGTTCAATCTTCTTAACCACCCTCCAGCTATCTGCTCCGGGCTTACTTGCATACAGTTACCTTTTCTTCCTGACATAAGTATCCTTAAAAAATATTCTCGGCACTCCTCAATTGGCAGGCCAGACCATTCACGGACAATAGTCGTCCTTTAGTGGTGTGTAGTATGAAAATATTGATTCCTAATTTACCTAACTATTGTTATTTCCATCTTGTGCTTCCATAGTTCTATTCAGCGGTTGCATTAAAGTTGTCTATGGTATATCTATCAATCCAGATAGATACTTTTCCGATGACCTATTGTTACAGCTACAATAATAAAATTCACATCTAATATTTCACAAATAATTCGGTAATTACCTACACGGTAGCGCCACAACCCTTTCTTGTCACCTACCAGTGCTTTCCCCCTACTTCGAGGATTATCAAGTATAGCTATCTCATCTTCCAGGTAATCAAGAATTTTTGACTGCCATTTGCGATCAATCTTTCTAAGCTGCTTTTCTGCAGTTGCAGTCAGCTCAACGTTCCAGACCAAGCTCTTTTCTCACTTCCGGTAGAGATTTCCGAGGCTCATCCTTTTCAAGTACAGCAAGAGCAAGAAGATATTCCTCACGTTCTTCAAGATAATTTTCAATTGCTTGTCTTACATAATAACTCTTGCTTCGGCCTGTCTCACGGGCTAATCGATCGAGTCTTTTTTCGATTGTAGAATCCAGTCTAACTGCCAACATATCAACCCCCCCTGTATTACAAGTATAACATATATTAAAATATATACAACACTATAATAGTTCACCTATCTTCACCTCTGCCTCACATCAGAGTACGGTCGTTAAGCCATTTCCAAAGACGCCTACGAGAAAATAGAAGCAGTAGTATCACATTCATCAGGCTAAGGATAGATAATATTTAGCTGATAAATTAGTTCAAGTCCGGCCAGGATACAAGAGTACCCCGGGTGTCTGCAGACGAGCCTGTCTTTTGTTTCCTGCATATCTGTCAATAAATACTCCCTGTGAATTAGCTCTAGTAAGGATCATAGTTACCTCCAAAGGCTATTCCGAATGTCCTTGATAAATCTAATATCGCTCCCAGATTTGCTATATTGAAAGTGAGTCCTCCCATTTTATCAAATGCTGTTTTTGCTGTATCCCTAAAACCTAAACTCGGATTATCAATAACTTGAGAAACAAAATAAACCCCGTACTTAGCAGCTTCTCCTGTTAAACTTCCTGCTAAATCAATTGCTCCGCTATAGAGTTTGTTATCGCCGATAGAAAGGCTATTTGAAATATCAGTTTTAATCCCACTACTCAACATTCCGCCTGCATAACCTGCCATAGCAGAAGTCCCGAAAGTCCCTTCGGCAAACCGGTTAAAGTCCCAGTCCCAGCCCTTTTCTTTAGAGTATGTAAAAGCGCTTGCAGCACTTCCAACAGCACCCGAAGCAAAAAGCTCACTTCCCTTCATTAACGCTAAAGCATCGGCATCGGAGCCGAAAGCTGTACTAACCATGCCGTTAAGCCCGGTCTTCATAAACCCGCCGGCACCAGAGGCACCGGTAGCAGCCGCGGCACCTGATACAGCACCCGGATCGAACCCGTTAAACACTCCTCCGACAGCTGCACTTGCCATACTGCTTAATGCCTTTATCCCGAAGTTAGCAAATGCCGTATTTTCATCGACATACCCTCCGGAAACATCGAGGGCTGTAAACAGGGCGTCATC
>QILZ01000178.1 GCA_003233545.1 Spirochaetales bacterium | reverse complement strand
AAAAAGCGGTGCGCGTTTAATTTTCGGTTTCAGTATATGGGGAAATCCGGCTGCAGGCAGCATACGGAATATGGACAGGGTTTCGAGGAATTTGTTGATATTTACAAGGATTTTATTCTGGATAGGGTTTGCTGTACTGATTATCGCAGCTGCAGGGCCGACGAAGGTATCGAAACGGAAAATATACCTGACACAGGGTGCTGATATAATGATTGTACTCGATGAATCTCCAAGTATGTCGGCCCGGGATTTTAAGCCCAAGAACAGATTCGAGGCTGCGAAATCCGTTATAAAACAATTTATTCATGATAGAAAGAATGATAAAATCGGATTGGTTGCATTCAGTAAGGAGGCCTCGCTCATTGTTCCCCCCACACTTAATTACAACTATCTTCTTCGCTCTCTCAAGAACATTCATATCATGGAGCTTGGAAACGGTACTGCGATCGGCATGGGCATATCTATCGCCCTTATCCATCTCGAGAAAACGGCGTCGAAGAAGAAATTCATTATTCTCCTTACCGACGGGGATAATAATGCCGGCAGGATATTGCCGGGAAATGCAGCCGAAATAGCAAGACAGCTCGGGGTAAAAATATATACGATAGGAATCGGAAAAGAGGGTGAGACGTTTATCGAATTTACCGATATTTCCACGGGCAAAGTTTACGAGGGGATTTATAAGGGGAAATTTGATGAAAAGGTACTTAAGAGAATAGCAGATGTAACCGGAGGCAGGTACTTTTATGCCGGCGACGTGGAAATGCTGAATACAATTTTTAAAAGGATAGACTCGAGTGAGAAGATTAAAAGTATAACAAGGGTTAAGGTGGAAAAAGAATCTGAGCAGACTCTGTTTATAATTGCTGCACTTTTTTTGATTCTTTTTGATATGATTTTCAGAAAAACCGTATTAAAGGAAATTGTTCAGTAATGGATTTTAATAAACCTGTTTTCCTTTTAATGCTGATAGTATTGGTACCCGTTATTACGGTGCTTTATATAGGGTTCAGAAGAGGTCTTAATGATTTAAAGATTTTAGGCGGCGTGCACAGATACGAATCTATTCGTAATGTCTATACCGTAAAAAGTTTCTTAAGCGGATTATTATTTATTCTGTTTGTTGTTTCGGCGATTTTTGCTCTTGCCGATATTCGCTGGGGCGAAAGAATTATTCAGGAAAAAAAGAAAGGCTATGAAATTGTTATTCTTATAGATGATTCCCGAAGTATGCTTGTACGGGATATATCCCCTTCGAGACTGAAAAAATCAATTTCAGTGGCAAAAGATGTTATAAGAGAAATAAAAGACGGAATTTTCGGCCTTGTTCTGTTTAAAGGAGATGCGGAGGAAAGTATGCCTGTTACAGATGATACCGTTTCTTTAACGGCAATTCTGAATGCGGTACAGCCTGACTGGATAACCTCACCGGGAACGGATATAGAAAAGGGATTAAAAAAAGCGTACCAGGTATTTTCCGGTACGAGTGACAGTAATAAAGTTATCCTGCTGTTCTCCGATGGCGAGAATCAGAATGGTGATCCTGTCCGCTATGCGAAATATCTCGGTAAAATAGGTATTCCGGTAATATGCCTTGGGGCAGGAACACAGACAGGGGGAGTTATAAAACTTTCCAATGGAGAAACAGTAAAAGACCGGAAAGGTATGGAAGTTTTAAGCCGCCTGCATAAAAAGATTTTAGAGAATATTGCAGAAGTCAGCGGAGGTTCATATATAGAGATGTATCGTACAAATAATATCTTACAGCGGATTGTTAGAGAATTTACCAGGATAAAGAAAGGTAAATACGGTTCGGGTTTTCGTGTTGTAAAAAGGGAACGTTACGGTTTATTACTTCTCTTTTCAGTAATATTTTTATCTCTATCGGGATTAATCTGGAAGGTTCGATGGAAAAATACACTTTAAGCATACTATTAGTTTTAGTATTGGGTTCTTTCGGTTTTCTTGTTTCGTGCAGTTCTCCGGGTCCGTACATAGATGTTCTAAAGGGGAATTTTTTCTATTACAGAGGTGATTATGAACGTGCAGCTGCAGCATATATGCAGGGCACCAATTCGGGTAATAAACACGGCCGGTTAAGTTATAATCTCGGCAATGTGTATTTTGCCCTGGGTGAAGTACCTGCCGCAATTGATAAATTTAAAGAGTCTTCTCATTCTGCGGATACCGAAATTCTCTTCAGGGCTGATTACAATCTCGGAGTTATTTATTACCAGCTTGCAGATTTCGAAAAAGCATACCATTATTTTATAGAAGCTCTTAAGATAAAACCGTCAGATATGGATTCTAAAATTGATCTGGAGTATTCACTGCAAAAATTACGCAGTAGTATAAACCTGAAGAACAATAAATCCGACAAACGGAAAAAAACCGGTTTAAAAAATTCCGCATTAAGGCTTCTTGAATATATACATTCAAGGGAGGAATACATTTGGAGTTCCAGGCAGATAAAACCTTCTCCGGATACCGTAAGGGACTGGTAAGCCTGCTGTTATTCTTAACAGCAGCAGCTGTTTTCTCTCAAGGGGGGAATACGGCCGGGTTAAAGGTATACCCTCAGGGTCCGGCTGTGGACCAGGAGTTTAAGGTAGAGATATACCTTTACGGAAACTTTTTTTCTGATGTTGTTGTTTTACCACCGGACAGATTGGGAGTTTTTACCATAACAGGAGGACCATATGTAAGGCCGGATGTTTCCCGGAATGGTATTATTATTACATTTACTCTTAAAAGCAGGCGGAAAGGAAGACATCTGCTTAGAAGCTTTACCGTAAAATCGGGGCCGGCAGTTATTAAAACAAGGCCGCAATGGGTAACCATTACAGGAATAAAACCGGAAGTCACCTGGAGGATTCCGAAGGGCAAAGTGTATATCGGGGAAACAATACCTGTAAGTCTTGAGTTTTCCGTCTGGAATACACTCGAGATACCCGGAAGTGTTAATGTCCGTACTCCTGCACATTCCTGGTTCGAGGAATTCGATTCCGGTTCAAAGATAAAGGCGGATAATTCCGGCGGTGCTCAGCATTTTATTGTTCCTCTTAAGAATTACCTTATAACTCCCACAAGGACGGGATTCCTTAAATTATTGCCTGCCCGGGTCTTGTTAAATAATAACAAAAAACTCTTCAGCAATTCGGTTACTCTCCGTGTTGTTCCTCTTCCCAGGGCAGTAAAGAAATCCGGGGCTATAGGTGATTTTACTACGAACTATTCTCTTAATACGGCACAGATAACTGCCGGAGACAGATTAACGGTAAAAATTACACTATCCGGCAGAGGCAACCTTAATTATTTAAATCTGCCTGTTCCTGTTATAGACGGAAAAGTGTTAAAAGATCCGGAAAAGGAGGATAATTTCTCAGCTGCCGCAGACAGCTATAACGGATATATAAGCAGAACTTATGAGATACGCGAAAAAAAACCCGGTTCCTATAAATGTATTATCCCCGACTTTTACTATATTGACAGTAAATCCGGCAGGGTTAAAAAGATTAAATCACGTATTCTGGAATTTACGGTTGTAAAAGAAAAACAATCTGCATCGACTTCCGTAAAAATAAGAGAACAAAAATGGATTTTAAGAAATATAAATTCGGCTGCAGGTATGGCTGGTATAGCCGGTGTAAAAATATATAAAATACCGTGGGTATATCTTTTATTTCTTCCCGGCCCTATTCTTCTCCTTTTTTTTATAATAATCAGGAGAATCACGAATCGAAATACCAGGTGGAAAATTCCTTTTATCCTTGTTCTGTCTGTCCTGCTCTTTAACGGTGCCGTAAATAAAAACGACAGTGCAGAGGCTGATAACGGCCATGTAAGGAGGGGAATTAATTTTTACGATAACTCGGATTACACAGAGGCATTGGATGAATTCCTTTCCGTGGATACGAAGCCCGGCAGCAATACGGCGCTGTTTTTTGATATCGCGGCGTGCTACAATCAGCTTAATGACTATGTTAAAGCGATTCATTATCTGCGGAAGGTGCTTAAGTTAAACCCTTCGGATTATACTGCACGAAAGTATCTTAAGGGTCTGGAGCTTAAAAATGCTCTTGATAATCAGATTATGCCAT
>QILZ01000062.1 GCA_003233545.1 Spirochaetales bacterium | reverse complement strand
TTATGGAGTTCTTTTTTATTTCCCGATGCCAGTTGTTTGTCGATATAGGTTATCAGTTCTATTGCCTTTTTTATCCTGTTTTCGACATCCTCCGCCTTCTGTACACTGATATGACCAAATTCTTTCTTTATGCTGTTAAGTTTTAATGCGGCTCGATAGGTAACATCGACGATATCGGAACGGCTCATCCAGCGGGTTTCATAATTCAGGACATGTTTCCAGCTTGGAGAAAGAAGATTCTTTCGATGATCATCGAGGGTATGACAGAATTTCCTGTATCCGTACTTCGCAGGTTTTTCAAAAGCGAGACTTCCCGGATCAAGAAAGGGAGACAGAGGTGAGATGTACAATCTTAAGCGGCCATTGCCGTCGAATCTGCGTAACAGATGATGATAATAGTCGATACCTTCCATCACGGAGTTTACCGTTTGTCCGGGCATGCCTATCATAAAGAACAGGTCTACGCGCCCTGCACCCGCTGAGAGAATATTCTCTATCGAAGATTCGATCGTTGCAGGAGTAAATTTTTTCCCTGAATACTTGAGTACTGCGGGATCATGAGATTCAGGTGAAAGTTGTACGACAAAGTGACGTATTGCACCTGCGATTTCCTCCATAAAGCTTCTATCCACAGGCCGGAAGAATTCCAGAATAATCTGGTTTTCTGTGCCCTGTATGGCTCTTAAAAATTGTTTTGCATAATCGATTCCGCCCTGTCTTATATCTCCCAGGACAAATACAGGTCCTTTGCTATAGTTCTGTATGCGGCGGATATCCGAGGCAAGAATTTCAGGGCTTCGGAATGCAGGTTTTTCTCTTCCGTAAAACTTTCCGTAGGAGTAGGCGGATCCGCCGCAGATAGTACAGTTTTGGGTGCATCCTTTGCAGGTAAGAGCGGCCATTATAGGATATTCTTTCCATTTTTTAAAGGGAAGATTATTCATGAGGTTCATGTCCCGGATTACCGCATGCATCGAAAAGCTGTAATCGATCGACACATGATCCAGGGAAGAAGGTACATAGATCAGGGAATTTACCACAGGCACCCCGTTTTTGTCTTTCCATGTAAGATTTTGAATTTTCTTAAGATCATGCGGTTTCGCCCCTGATTCTATGCATTCCATCAACCGGAGCATCGGCTCCTCTGTGGAGTCTCCGCGGAGAATATAATCAACCTGGGGATACGTGATAAGCTCTTCATGAAAATAGGTCGATGATAAGCCCCCGTATATAACCGGTATTTCAGGATGAATTTTCTTAATTAGTTTACCCACTTCGAGAGCACCGTGTGCATGCGGAAGCCAGTGGAGATCTATGCCGAAAGCCGCCGGATTCAGGGAGGCAATAAGCTTTTCAGCTCTGAAATTTTCATCGTGCAGCATGCGTACGGCAAGGTTGATAATTTTTACCTTTAAACCGTACCTTTCTAAGTATTCTGCAATTGTTGTAAATCCGATCGGGTACATATCAAATATAGGGGTAGAAGGAACAAGATCGCTTACCGGACCCCAGAGTATCGACCTTTTTCGAAAATCATATACACTCGGAGCATGAAGGAGGATGAGACTGTCTTTTGCCATAAAACATTTCCTTATTTAAACAGAGCCACTATACAGTGAAATGATTCTTTTTACAATCTAAAGTCCGGTGTACCCTGCGGCAAAGTCCTGTAAATCCCGTATAGTTTTGCTTCATTAAAAAAAATCCCCTCCTTAAGGCTTAGCCTGTAAAGGAGGGGATCCTTTTACTCATCGATTACAAGGAATTGCTATTTTTTCAGTGCATATATAATCTCCAACGCTTTACTGCTGGCATCCTTCACCAGTGCCATTTTATATTTATGGTTATGAGTCCCGCTGCTCTCATCGGACTCGGCATAGGTAAGATTATGTTGAGCTTCCTTAAGCATGTTCTGTAGATTTATGTTATTAACTGTTTTCATGGCATCGGCTGCTTTTGCCACGTTAGTCTGTGCTTTAGCATCGAGGGTTTGATATTCCGATTTCCAGTTCTTTATGGTTTCCCTCGCTTTGGCCGCATTAATATTACTATGGCACTTCGTGCATGATACGGTGCTTTTTCCGCCGGCTTCTTTTACGAATATAGACCAGGTATGACCATGGTACATGGACGAGTTGCTGCCGTCTTCATCGCTTGTGTACATGTGACAATCGGTACAGCTGATTCCGGGCATTGTCTGTTGATCCGGAATGCCGATTCCTCCTGTGCCGCTTTCGAGGTTATAGCTTAAATGATCCGTACCTGGGAAGCGAAGGCTGCCGTGGCATTGTCCGCAGAGCTCCCCGTTATTTTTTACCGGTTCATATTTTCCTGTCGAAGAATTAAAGTATGCGGGTTTCCCGGGACTATGAGGATCGTGGCAGCTTATACATGTAACATTCGGCCACTCTTTAGTATGAGCTATGGTTGTATCCTTTGTAAACCTGCCCCCGGTTGTGGTAAAAAAGTAGTTTAATGCCTGTGTTTCGCTCATGCCGCCGTTAGTTAATACTGCTGCCGGAGCATGACATGCAATGCAGTCCTCGGGATCGTCACCGTGAATTACTTCTTCGGGGGTCTGGCCGGTACGTTCCTCCCCGAGCTCACCGGCAATATCTCCCTGAGTATCCGCATGTTTACTTGTCTTCCATGCATTATAGGTTAAATGATCGGTGCCGGAAAAACGCAGGTTACCATGACACTGGCCGCAAAGTTCGGCCGGGCTGTTCATGGAAATATACTTACCTGTCCTGGAGCTGAACAGCGCCAGTGCAGGCATTTTTGCAGGATGATTTTCAGGCACATTATGACAGGTTGTGCAGGCGATATTCGGCCAGTCCGCAGTATGTGCCGTAGTTGTGTCTTTTGTGAACCTGCCGCCTGTTGTGGTAAAAAAGTGATTTAATGCCTGTGCTTCACTCATGCCGCCGTTAGCTGATACCGCTGTCGGTGCATGGCACGCAATGCAGTCCTCGGGATCGTCACCGTGAATTACTCCTTCGGGAGTCTGGCCGATACGCTCTTCGCCCAGTTCACCGGCAATATCTCCCTGAGTATGACCGTGAACGCCCCGGCTCCATTTGTTATAATTATCTCTGTGACAAGCCTGGCAATTAAGCCCGGAAACCGCTGAAGGTGAAATATTCGATACGGATGCAGTCGGTACAGTCGATGAAGGTGTAAAAGACTGCTTTTTTTCGGCAAGTAAAAATATTCCCGTTAACGCAGCCAGCCCAATTAAAATAACCGGATACCACTTCGATTTATTCTTCATTTACTTAGCCCCCTTTTTGGTTTATTAGTTAAGTTAGAAGAAATATAGAAAATCAGTACCACGTAAATGATATTTTATGAGCTTTTTCTATCTTTCCTCCACTTTTACAGACTTTTGTTTGTCCGCCGATAAATGTTAAATCGTTTATATATTATCAGTAAATTGTTAGAATGTAAATACTTTTATTTATTTAATAACTTTAACGTGATTTTATGGGCGTAAACTTTAACAAATACCGGGGGTGCTTTTCTTTTCGTCCGATTCGGTGCAGCCGCAGGCCGGTTTACCGCCGTAGAGCAGGCTGTTGATAACAGCAGACGCACATCCGACCCCGGAATCGACAGTTATGGCATCGAACTCGCAGTTGTTTGCGCAGGCGCCGCACTCCATGCATAAGTCCCTGTCTGTTATGTATGCCCTTTTCTCCTTCATCTCAAAAACACCGTGAGGGCATACTTCGACACACCTCCCGCAGCCTGTACATTTTTCGGCATAGAATTTAAGAGTTACTATACCGGCAAGATATTTCATATCAGCCCCCATCGGCTAAGCTTAAAAATTATTACCAATATCAGACTTAAGATTGTTCCGGTTATATAGACCGGAAGTGATACCTTTAATTCCTTCCTGACTCCTGAGATACCGGTATATGTAGTGGAACCTGTAAATTGTAATGCGATATACGAAGCAGCAAGGGGGAAAAAGAGATACGTTATTATAAGAAGGATAACATCGGTTCGATCCATGAGATTAAAAAAACGGACCGATATATAGATCGACAACATTCCGACGATCCAGCCCTTTACCGCAAAAGATCTAAACGGAACAAC
>QILZ01000008.1 GCA_003233545.1 Spirochaetales bacterium | reverse complement strand
ATACTTTAAACGGGATAAAAACCTGAAAAGGAAATTTTATTAAGTAAAACATCTTTTTATAAAAGGACACCCGTTACCGAATTTTACGGCAAAAGTTCATGGACCGAATTCTTGCTTAAAAATACAAGAGTTTTTTTCTCAGCGAAGCTCAGATGTTCGAACATCCTTTCATATGCATCCTGAGAGTTACCGGATATTATCGCATCGACAATGTCCCGGTGCTGTTTTAGCAGTATTGCCCTGTCTCCGGTGTCCTGGTAAACCTTCTTCCAGATCAGGTTTAAATATCCCTGTATTACACCGAATATCGTGTACATCATATGGAGCCATATTACATTATGGGTTGCCTTAGCTATCATTATGTGCAGCCTCGAGTCTTCCTCTTCGGAAGTTTCGCCGGCTTCGAACGAGTTCTCCATACTTTTCATTATTTCATCGAACTGCACAACCTCTTCACCGGTTCTTCTTAATGCGGCATAGTAGGATGTCCATGATTCGATCCCTTTTCTAACCTCTATTAATTCGATAACCCTTTCTTTACTGTGGAGGATTAAATCCGAAAAGGGGTCGCCCATTTTTGCGGACACGATGGATTTGACAATCGTTCCCTCGCCATGGTGTTTTTCCAAAAAACCCATAGCGGTGAGCGCGTTAATAGCCTCTCTTACAGGCGGACGGCTTACCGAAAAAATACCGGCAAGATCCCTTTCCGAGGGGAGTTTATCACCTGGTTTAAACTCTCCCTTTAAGATTAATTCCCTGATCTGGTCCGATATCTCCTCGAATAACTTTTTTTGCTTTATAGGCTTTAATTTCGATGTCATAACCGTCCTTTGTCCGATAATCTCAATCTTCTCTACAGATATTATACAATCATGCGTTTTTTATTGGAAGTCATAAACCCGTTAACCTCTCATTTTAAAAGGCTTGACAAATATTTCTCATATGGTAAAGTGGTCTTACCACAAAAAGATATGAATGCATCGAAATTGTATAATGAGTTCCCAAGACAGAATGCCCCGTTTCAGGGGCCTGCAATTTAAATTAAAGGAGGCCGGCATGGCAGCAAAAAAAGTATTGATGATTGTAGGTGATTATGTCGAGGATTACGAGGCAATGGTCCCATTCCAGATGTTATCGATGGTAGGCCATAAGGTCAGCATCGTTTGTCCCGGCAAGAAGGAAGGGGAGACAGTAAAAACCGCTGTTCATGACTTTGAGGGAGATCAGACCTACAGCGAAAAAAGAGGGCATAATTTCCTTATAAACTGCAGCTTCGATGATGTTGCACCCGAAAACTATGATGCAATCGTTATCCCGGGCGGGCGGGCTCCCGAGTATATCCGTCTTAACGAAAGGGTTCTCGAAATAGTCCGGCATTTTGCAGAGGCCGACAAACCGATTGCCTCCATCTGCCACGGACAGCAGGTGCTGGCAGCAGCAGGAGTAATCGAAGGCAGAACCTGTACTGCCTATCCTGCCCTTAAATCCGATATTATCCGTGCCGGGGCAAAGTGGGTCGAAGTAAACGAAACATTTTCTAATGTACACGTGGAAGGCAACCTCGTTACAGCTCCTGCATGGCCTGCCCACCCCGAATGGATGCGCAGGTTTATCGAGCTGTTAGGCAGCAGGATTGAAGCGTAACATTAAAAACGGCAGACCCGTAAGGGTAAGCTGAGCATGTTAAAGAAAAACATCATCAGGGAATTCAGAGAAATTCTCGGGAGTAATAACTGCTGGGACAGGCCGGAGGATGTAATCTGTTACAGCTACGATTCGGCATACGAAGAGCCCGTTCCCCCGGATATTGTAGTTAAACCTGATAATTATGATCAGATCAGCAAAATCATAAAACTTTGTGCCGAAGAGAATATTCCCCTTGTAATAAGGGGGGCGGGGACGAATTTAAGCGGCGGTACCGTTCCGTTATCAGGCGGATGCGTTCTGTTGACCACAGGTTTAAACAGAATTATCGAGTTTAATAAAGAGGATCTTTATGCCGTTGTGCAGGCAGGTGTAATAACCGCAGAGTTTGCACTAAAAGCCGAAAAAAACGGATTATTCTATCCCCCCGACCCGGCCAGCATGAAAGTCTCGACGATAGGCGGCAATGTGGCGGAGAACGCCGGCGGATTAAGAGGTCTCAAGTACGGCGTAACAAAGGACTATCTGATGGGTGTGAGGTTCTATGACGCAGAGGGAAACCTTGTTATCGGCGGCGGAAAAACAGTAAAGCAGGCAACAGGGTTTAACCTTCCCGGCCTTATGATATCCTCAGAAGGGCTGCTCGGTGTAATGGTTGAATTTATTCTTAAGGTAATCCCGAAACCGGAATTTTCCAAATCCCTCATGGTTGTATACAGTGATATTATCAGGGCGTGCGAGACGGTCTCTGAAATCATTGCATCGAGGATATTCCCGGCCACACTGGAAATTCTCGATAATTTCACCATAAAGGCCGTCAGAGAGGCTATAGAAACCGAATTCCCGTCAGATGCCGATGCACTTCTCCTGATCGAAATAGACGGACATCCCGAGGTTGTTAATGAAGAATTCGACAGAATATTAAGAATCTGTAATTCCTTTAACGGAACGGTGAAGGTAGCAAACAATAAGAGCGAGCGGGATAAGGTATGGGAGGCAAGGAGAATGGCTCTTAGCAGCCTGTCGAGGCTTAAGCCGACAGTGATACTCGAAGATGCCACCGTCCCGAGGAGCAAGGTCACTGCGATGATGAAAGCCATCCGGAAGATAAGCGCAAAGCACGATATAACAATCGGTACCTTTGGGCATGCAGGTGATGGAAATCTTCATCCCACGATAATTACCGATAAAAGAGACAGAGCCGAGATGAGGAGGGTTAAGATGAGTATCGATGAGATATTTCATGCAGCCCTGGAACTCGACGGCACGATAACCGGTGAGCATGGGATAGGATTCTTAAAGGCTGAGTACCTCGAGGGGGAATTAGGCGCCGGCACTGTTAATTATATGAAAAAACTGAAACAAGGGATCGATCCTAAAAATATCCTTAACCCCCGCAAGATGAATCTCTGAAAATGGCCGGTATTATCGACGAATTAGGTGAACTGGAAGATTCTATTATCCGGTGCATGAAATGCGGAACATGTCAGGCAGTTTGTCCCTTATACGGTAAAGACCTGGTAGAGCCTTCCGTGGCAAGAGGCAAGATAGCCCTTATAGAATCCGTATATGAGGGAAGGCTGGAAAAAGCCGGGGATATTCTTAAGCATCTCGAATACTGTGTTCTCTGCGGCCGGTGTAAACGGAACTGTCCGAGCAATGTTAAGACAGACGAGATTTTTATTAAGGCAAGGGCTGTTCTTAAAAAGATCAAAAAGATGCCGGGATGGCAAAAGAGCCTTCTCGGATTCGTGATGAATCACCCTGAACAGGTCACAAAGCTGCTGCCATTTCTCCATATATGCTTAAAGATCGGGAGCAGGAGGGTCGGGAACGATGTATTGAGACCTTTTATGCTGTCGATGTCAGAAAGGAATGTTGTTTCCGTAAAAAAGGAACCCTTTGCAGGAAAATATAAAGGGCTCAATTATGCGGAGAATGAGAGGATGAGAGTTCTTTACTATCCGGGCTGTGCAGTCAATTACATTTATCCCAATTGGGGGAAGGCAGTAGTCGATACCTTGAACTATTTCGGTGTTTCTGTTTATGTCCCTGAAATCGTAAGATGCTGCGGGATTCCGGCGGTAACAATGGGAGACATCGAACTTTACAGGAAAATGGTAAATTTAAATTTTGATTATTTCTCAGCCATTGGGACAGCCTATGTGATAACCAGCTGCCCGACATGTGAGTACGGGCTGAAAGAAATGGGGAGAAGAGAGACAAAGAGAGAGAATCCTTTCAGGATAATCGATATTCTCGTTTTTCTTGATGAAGTATTAAAAATAGATTTTACAATGCCGTTTGACAAAAAAATATCCTTTCATCTCCCATGCCACTATGATTGTACATACAGTGATTTACCTGAGAAGTTCCTGCAGAGACACTTTAATAGTAATTATATCCCGCTTAAAAACACGGATTGCTGCGGTTTCGGAGGAACATTCAGCCTGAAATACTACAGTGATTCAAAAGATTTAGCCCTTGCAAAAACGGC
>QILZ01000270.1 GCA_003233545.1 Spirochaetales bacterium | reverse complement strand
TTAAATATTATTATAAGTATTGACAAATATAGTCGGTACAAGTTAAAATACCCATCAGAACAAATAATTACTATGGAGTTAAGATGTCAAAACTTGCGGTAAACGGCGGGCCGAAGATAAAATCAGATTCCTGGCCCGAATGGCCGGTTTATAATGAAAAAGAAAAAAACATGCTCATGGAAGTACTCAAAAGCAGGCAATGGGGAACCCTCGGCCCGAAGGTACTCGAACTTAATAAAAAATTCGCATTGTTTATTCATGCAAGGCATGCTCTTTCCGTTTCCACCGGTACCAGTGCTCTGGAAGTTATATTACGGGCTCTCGGCATAGGCTACGGTGATGAGGTTATAGTTCCACCCTATACCTTTATGGCAACGGTAACATCGGTTTTAATGGTTAATGCAACCCCGGTTTTTGTTGATATAGACCCCGGTTCCAACTGTATCGATCCTGAAAAAATAGAGAATGCAGTTACATCGAGAACAAAAGCGATTATTCCGGTTCATATTTCGGGAACACCTGCGGATATGGACAGAATCATGGAAATCGCGGGAAAACATAATTTAATCGTTATCGAGGACGCCGCACAGGCACACGGGTCGGAATGGAAAGGCAGGAAAGTCGGCAGTATCGGGACTGCGGCGATATTCAGTTTTCAGCTCAGCAAGAACATCACATGCGGAGAGGGCGGAATGATAACAACGAATAATAATGAGCTTGCCGATTTATGCTGGTCCATTCATCATGTGGGACGTATCCGTAATGATCAATGGTACAGGCATTACCGGCTTTCCGGTAATTACCGTATGACGGAATGGCAAGCGGCAGTTCTTCTTGCGCAGTTAGAACGCCTCGAAGCCCAGGGTAATATCAGGGAAAGAAATTTCCGGATATTAAATGATTCTTTAGACTTAATAGAGGGAATTGAAACTTTCAAGATCGATCAGAGAGTAACCCGACACTCCCATCATTTGTACATGTTTAAGTACAAACGTGAATATTTCAACAATGCATCCAAAGCCAGATTCATCGAGGCGATGAATGCCGAAGGAATACCTTCCGGTTACGGATATATAGAAATACATCAGCAGCCTCTCTTTAAGACCTCCGAAGTTAAAAAAATACTTACCCGGGATATAAACTATGAATCGCTGGAATTGCCGGAAACCAGAAGGGCGTGCAGTGAAACGGTATGGATTCCGCAGAATGCACTGCTGTCTTCGGAAAAGGATATGGAAAGAATTACCGGTGCGATTTTAAAAATACGGGAAAACCGAAATGAACTATAGAATAAAACTGTTAATCAGTGCCGTTAATTACCTGAAAAACCGTAATAAAAAAGAGGTTGATTCTTTAAAGAAACTGTATAAAAATTACCAGGCGGATAAAACAAAGGTTTTTGCAGATGTACTCTATACATCCGTTCTGGCCGTGATAGAGGGTGAGTTCCGTACGGATAAATGAAAGACCGTAAAATGAAGCATAAATTAAACGTAAACATGATAAAACAACACAACAGGCGCAGCATTTTTAACGAAATCATATCCAATGCGCCCATGAGCAGATTATCGATATCACGGAATTTACATTTAAGTCCGGGAACCATAGCCACGGTTGTCGAGGAACTGATTAACCGGGGGATTATAAGGGAAGTCAAGGATATAAAGAGCAGCATCGGGAGGAAACCGAATATAATTGAATTTCTGCCGGATAGAAAAAAAATCATCTGTATCGATATGGCAACAAGGAATTTTTCTTTTTCCCTAAAAAACCTTTCACTTAAAAGCGAATATTCTTATAAATATCACTTTGATAAAAGCAAAAGCTACGAAACAAACTTCCGCAGTTTCCTCGAAGAAATGCGGAAAAGGGCAATTACCGAAGACAAACTGCCGGGGATTATAGGTATCGGAGTATCTGTTCCGGGCCCCTACGGTATCGATGATGATAAAATCTCCTGTAAACTTATTCCTGAGGTTACTAAAATAAAGCCTTTTAAAATCATCAGCGGTTACTATAATGGTCCGGTACTTATCGATCATGATGTCAAATTAGCGGCTGCATCGGAAGTAAATCTTATTCCGGATTACGATCATAAGATAATTTTATATCTGTATCTCGACGAAGGTGTCGGCAGTGCAATTTCTGTAAACGGAAACATATATACCGGTGCAAATGAGTTTGCCGGAGAAATCGGCCAGATAATTACCGGGGAAACAAAATTCGAAGAACTGGTTTCCTGGAATACATTTCTTATCCGGCTCGGGCTTATAACTGACAGGGCGCAGGAAGCGATAGACCTTAAAAGTATAAAGGATGAATATGAAAGAGGAGAACAGGGAGTACTAAAAGAGTTAAAGAGAATTATAAGAATAACGGGAAAATTACTCTCCAATATTATCTGTGTTTTAAATCCTCATTCCATTATTTTAGGCGGAAAATATAAAATATTCGGCAATAAATTTATCATATCTTTACAAAGAGAAACGGAAAAATATCTTATCGAAGACCTTAAAAGGAATTTAAGCTTTCACCTGTCCAGCCATCAGGAAAGAGGTCCGCTTATCGGGGCGGGAAAAAAGGTGAGAGATTTCTGGCTGGACAATAATTAAGCCATCCGAATAAAGGAGTGTAAGCAGCATGAAAACAGCAGTTATCCTTGCGGCAGGATCCGGTACCAGGATATGGCCGTATGCAGTTATAAGGCCAAAAGTGATGATACCGGTAGCGAACAAGCCGGTTATCGCTTACATGGTGGCAGCACTTAAGGAGCTTAAATTCCGGCGCATAATAATAGCGGCGGACTTACTTGCCGGACAGATAGAGAACTACTTCCGTCTGGAACCTTTAGTGGAGGTTGTTAAAACAGGACATACGGCAGGAGCCGCAGACACTCTTTTTAAGGTATATGAGTATATTAAAGATGATAATTTCCTTGTTTTCTACGGCGATACATATATTACAAAGCAGGATATGGATGCATTAGTTAAGATTTATGAGAATAAAGGTTTATCCGTACTGATAAATCCTCTTAAAGAAGAAAACAGCAGAGACTGGATCTGTTGTTCTGTAAAAGATGGCAGGATAAGCAATATACTCGGACACCCCAGGGACGAGGCAACTCACAGATTTGCAGCCTTTGCGCTTAACAAAGATTTTTTTTCCTATATAAAATTAAATTCCGGGCTGTTTACCGGCGTACAGGTAGGTATGATGCCTCCCGCAGAGAGCTATATTGAAATGTCGCTTCAGGATTACATAAAAGACGGCGGTATTGTTTATGCAGCGGAAACCGGAGGAATTTTCTTTGATATCGATAAACCGTGGCATATACTCATGGCAAACTACTACATTATCAAATCAAATTGCGAAAAAATAAAGAAAAACCTTCTTTCAGAGGGCGCTTCTATCGATAAAACGGCAGATATAACCGGTGCGGTAGTTTTAGGGAAAAACAGCCGCATAGGTAAAAATGTGGTAATAAAGGGAAGCGTTATAACGGGTAATAATACGGTAATCGAGAACGGCGCGATAATCAATGGAAACGCCGTTATAGGAAGTAACTGCTATATCGGTAATTACTGTTATATAAATGACAGCTCTGCAATCGGAGACGGATGCGTAGTGAATCATTGCGCAGAACTCGAAGGCATTATAATGGAAAATGTCTATCTGTACCATTACATGGAATTCTACGGTATAATCGGCCGGGGTACGGACCTTGGCGCGGCAACAGTATGCGGCACATTACGGTTCGACGACGGGGAAACATCACACAGAATAAAAGGCCGGAAAGAACATCCCAAATATTTTTCCGATGCAACATTTATCGGTGATTTTGCACGAACAGGAGTTAACGCCGTAATCATGCCCGGGCGGAAGATCGGTGTTTACAGCATTGTCGGACCCGGCGTTATACTCAACGAGGACCTTCCGGACAACACCATTATTATGTCGGAACAGAAACTGGTAAAAAAAGAATGGGGACCGAACCGTTACGGCTGGTGATACTTAAAGTGTAATTTATAGGGGTACTGAAAAAGGGCAGGATAAAAAATATACGGCCTTCCGTTGTAATAAAAGATACCTGCAGGGAAATAAGCAAGGAGGACATAAAAATGGTAAAAGCCGCACTTACCGGATTGGGTTTTATGGG
>QILZ01000007.1 GCA_003233545.1 Spirochaetales bacterium | reverse complement strand
TTCCCGGGCTTCGTTTAAAAGAACTTCGGGCCGGGGAAAGAACCTTTCATCCGCATCCTCCGGACGTTCCCTGTTAAGGATATCGAGTGCCTGATCTTCCAGACCATCTTTAAGAAATTCTCCCGGATAAAACCCCAGTTCCTCCGCACGGACAGATGTAACTCCGGGTATTTTCTGTGAGAGTCTTATCTTTTCCTTTTCATAGACAAACCGCAGTATGTCCCGCTGCAATTTTGCATAGGGAGTGGTATTTATATGAAATTTCCCGGAAGATTCCGGGGGAAGATGGGTTATAAAGAGTTCTTTATCGAAAAACCAGTTGTATCCCGACATCCTTGAGTTTATAAGATAGTCTATATCTTCGCCTCTTGTAATACCGGGATCGAAGGGTACACGGAGGTAGAGATCTCTTGTAAAGATCATGTTTCCGCCGAGGGCAACGGCAGATTCTACGGGGCGTTCCTTAACGAGCATGTATTTTGAGAATTCATCGTTCATCAGCGCTGCCTTTTTTATAAATATATTTTCCGACATGCGGGAACCGGCCGGTTCTTTAAGCCTGTAGTCACCTTCGGCATCGAGATATATGCCCGCAATACCGTCTGCTGTCTTCCCTCTTACATCTTTTCCCGTACAATCCTGTGCCCTGATAAGGTAATCCGGCGGAACGATCTCATCATCGTCGACTGCGGCTATAAGCTCTGCATCGAGCATGGCCGATGTAAACAGCTGGCAGTTTCTTATCTGTGCATATGCCTCGAGGCTTATAATGTCCGGGCTGCAGTTATGGCTTGTAAGTAGTTCCTGAACATATTTAAGATCCTCCGGTCCGAACTGCATTATGGGATATATCGATTTATAAGGTGCAATAATCTTTTCTATTTTTTCTTCGGCCTGTCCGGAAATACGGGGATTTACAGGAGCCGTAATAAGAATAACGTAAAATCTGCCCCCTGCCAGACCTTTTAGACTGTTAAGCGTTGTATTCAGGGTCCCATCCAGATCGAGCGGGGTAGGATGGTCAAAAATTGCATCCCCGGGAAGGTTCTCTTTAGTTGTTTCCCATGACCAGTAGGTAGGTATTGTTACCGCTATTTTTTCCACAGGAGGTTCTCCTTTTTAAGAATGAGATTTAAACTAAACCGGATTTTTCTATTTTATTGGTTTTATTATTGCCGTGGTGACTGTCTTCGTTACCGTTACCGTTTAAGTATCCGTAAAAGCTTGTAAAAATAGAACGCAGCTTTCGTTTAAGTACCTGGTATGAGAAGTGTTTTTTGCCGATTTGATAGTTGCGTTCCACCATCTCTTCTCTTCTGTCCCTGCTTAAAAGGATATCCTTTACCTGATCAACGGCACGCTGGGTTAAAAAACCGTCTATGTCTATTACATCGAAACCCTTCGGTTCCAGATCTACTATGTAAACCGAATAACGGTTTACGAGAAGAGGTTTTCTAAAATATACGGCTTCTAGAAAGGCATTTCCAAAGCCTTCATAGAGACTCGGGTATGTAATTAAATCTGCATGCGGATATACATCCCAGAGTGAATAAAGTTTTTTCCCGGATTTTGAATATTTCCTCGTATCATGCAGCCTGTTTGCAAGAAATTTTATGTTTACATGACGCTCCTGTGCGGTTTCTTTTATCCATTTGTAATATTCATCACCCTCGTCTCCGGTGGAATGAGATATCAGAAAATTGAGGCTGGGCATTTTAAGGCGCTCGGTAAGGTATAGAGCTTGTTCGATACCTTTTCGTGAAATAACCCTTGTAGGCTGCAGTATTAGTATATCATCTTCCTTGAATTTAAAACGAACTCTTAAATCACGGTTAAAATCATCAAAATAAGTGGGCACTTTTTCGAAATCGAGGACATTGTAAATGACCGTGGAAGAAATACCGCGCTTGGCTGCAAG
The DNA here is from genome assembly GCA_003233545.1 of Spirochaetales bacterium. GTDB lineage: Bacteria > Spirochaetota > Spirochaetia > SZUA-6 > SZUA-6 > SZUA-6. Next base: position 2,643 of record QILZ01000007.1, on the reverse strand, counting down.
TTCCGTTTGTGCAACCGAATTAATAACTACGTGCCGCAGTGAGGGCAGGTCGGGCGGAAATGCAGTCTGGAGTATATCCTGGATCGCATTTAATAAAAATCTCGGCCTTTCCCATGAAAAGTCATGGTGATGCCCTATGGTGGGGATACCTGTTTCCACAATAACCTCCGTTAAGGCAAGCCCCAGAGGAATGTGCATCGGAATCGCAAGTACATTTTCTGCGATAATCATATCAATTTTAAACTTTTCAATAAATTTGTAGATTTTATTCTTAAAATATTCTTTATTTTTAAGAATAAGATCTGTTGTATTTCTGTCCCGTCTTTGGGTACCGAATATAAGCTGATTAATCTCCAGGTTTTCCGGATGCTGAAAAAAGGCTTTGGGGACAATCATACTCTTTTCCGTTTCTTTGTCGAGTTTACCGGCAAACCAGAAACATTTATGATGGAAATTCTCCAGAACTTCCGCCCATTTTGTTGCTTCCAGGGAAACTCCGTCCAGTCCCGCAAATCTTGTGGATATAAAACCGATATTAAGCTGTTTGTGATTTTTCCCGTTTTTCGTGATACGATTATTCATAAATTAGCCTTAGATAGTCTTTTTTTAAAAAATTGTCAATAACGGATGCTTCTATTTCTTCCGGTTTTATTTTATTTTCTTTTCTTTCGGGTGTTTCAGTGTCTTTAAAGGAATCGACTATTTTTTCTGCGTGCAAAGCAAACGCTCTGTATCCGAACCTCTTTTCTATAAGTTCCACGTTTTTTTTATAGCTGTTTATATCGATACTTTCATGGAGGAAACTCTGCAGTTTATCAATAAGTAAATAATTAGCTCTGTAAAGTGCAGCTCTATACTCCTCTGACTGCAGTTTTTTTATTGTTTTTACCTGAAGAGGAATATTTAAGAAGGAGAAATCAATCATTTCATTGCTCAGTTCCATATTCAATTCCGCCTCTGCTTTTTCAATCGATATTTCGGGAAAGAGATTTTTAATCCCGGATAATTTTTGTTTATATTCATCTATTAATAATTTTCGGTCATTTTTTTGTACCGGACAAAGGAATTCGCTGTAAAAGAAGTGAGGATGATCGATAAAGAGATTCTCGATTCCGGCAAGTACATCTATTTTTCTCGCTATAAGCGGTATACCCCGGAGCATTGCCTGTATAAAGAGAAATCCGAACCCTTCCTGTACCGATGAAGAAAGCACGGCATCGCCTGCGGCCATCATATCGGCAAATGAGATGCCTATAAGATCGAGCCGATTTCCTATTCCGAACAGACCCGGAATAAACCCGTCTGCGTACAACTTTTCGACGTTACCGGAGTAGGGTTTTTCATGTGCGGAAACACCGGGAAGAGTAACAAACAGGTTTGTTTCCCCGGGAACAAGGATCGTTAGTGCCGCAGCCTCCAATACATTTTTCCTCCTTATGGAACGTACCGGATACAGAGCTATTTTCCCTTCTTTAAATATAACGGAAGCAGGAGATCTGTCCTGCGGATCTTTTTTCCGAAAGTAATCGAATATCTTGTTTCTGATCGATTCTTTTTCTGTTTCGGAAACTGCGGTACCGAAGATTTCTATCGGATTTTCCAGAAGATAAACGGAACCGCCTGGTATACCGGACTTGATAAGAATATCTCTGTCCCTTTTATTTATTACCGCATATCGTACGGATTTTGTGACGGGATAGAGCGGGAAGGTAATGTTCGACTTAAGGAATCCAAGGTTTTCGAACCTGCCGCTTTCCGGAAAATCGTGGATCTGAAAAATAATACGCTGATCTTTATATTTTTCCGTTATAATCAGCATAGCCTGGGTAAAGACAGGATTTTTTCCCAGGTGATGGTTGTGAATCCACCAGATGCCGGAAGATGAGCCGAACCGGTTAATGAGCTTCTCCGCCAGGATACCGGCCTTATTATTAAAATCATCGATTAGGAATTTATCAGGATAATTATCGGCAGCAGCATAGACATAATCCATTTCGGGAAGATATTTAAACCGGATAGTAATATTCTTCTTGATTTGATCGAGATAATTTCTAATATCAGTAGTTACGCTTCCGGCATTTTCCTGTTTTCCTGCGATAATTGTTTACCTTCCATGTACTTGCCTGCTGCTTTTATCCCGTCGCGTATTACACTTGTTACTCCGCCGGGAAGAAGATGATAGTGGAAAATATATAATTCGATCATTATGCAGGATAATATGAGTTCTTTTAAATCTTTTCCATACTTTTTATCTTGCTTTTTAACTATTTTTCTGTAAACTTCAAATAATGAAAAATATAGCAGAAGAGCATCTGAAATTCTTATACGGTGCGGAAACAGGCCATGAAACATATATCGACCTGTGCCGTTTAATAGAGAAGTACAAAAAAAAACTTAAAAAACCTTCCGGTATACCTGGCAGCGGCCTGCCGCTCGATGAGCATGATGCAATTGTTATTACCTATGGAGACCAATTTGGAAATGAAGGTAGTGTACCGCTGGAAAACCTGGAGAACTTTTTTAATCAATATGTGAACGATGCCGTTACCGGTATACATATACTTCCTTTTTCGCCGTATTCTTCCGATGATGGTTTTTCCGTAATAGATTACAGGCAGGTAAATCCGGAATTCGGTACCTGGG
>QILZ01000371.1 GCA_003233545.1 Spirochaetales bacterium | reverse complement strand
ACAGTTAAGTGCCCCTGCAGCTTAAGAGGAATTCCGAGACGGGTGCTCCGGTTTAGTAATTCTTTGTGAATGGAAGGAGTGTTGATAAAATTCCTTTAATATGGGGACCAGTTGTCCTTTGATGTAATGAGAACAGGCCGCACAGGCATTATTGTAGTAAATCGTGGCCTTTCCAAGCTCCGCTCCCCGGGCGGTCCTCTCGAAAGCCAACAGAAACATGAGAAATAATAGAACCTTTACCCATCTAAAGGAAAACGTACGGATATGGTTAACAAGTTTAATTTCCATCGCTTTTTTTAATGCTGTTAATGTCGCACGAATCTCGATTTTTACTTCCGGCTGTTCGGGGTCATTGCTCCTGTGATGGTAAATACCGGGAATCGATTTATTCTCATTCATCTCATCCTGAACATATCCTGACTTTTGCGGCTATTGAAATAAATTACTATTAAAACATGGTAGTAAAACATATAAGTTCAGTCAAGGCAGCGCTTGACTAGAATTATAACTTTTTTTATCATCAATTTCAGGAGGTTTAAGGTGAAATGTAAGTATTGCGATTGCGATAATCCGCAAAATAGTAAATTCTGCCGAAATTGTGGAAAACCACTCGATATAAAGATATATTGCAATCATTGCGGGAAGGAATTAAAACCGGATAGTAAATTTTGTGTTTATTGTGGTAGTAAAGTAAAGAAAAAAAGTAATATTAATACAGGAATATCCCATCCTAATATTAGTAAAAATAGTACCAATAGAAGAGCAGGAATTTCCGGCAGAAAAAATATACCCGAAAAGCCGAACATCTGGAAAACTGCTGCATTTGTACTAATGGCAATTGTTTTTCTCGGCTCGGGTGTGCTGGGGGTACAGTATTTATCGTCGTCTTCACGGGCTCCTGTGCCGGCTTCTTCCCGGAATGTAAGTACAGCTTCCGGTCTGGATAATTTCTGGCCTGCGGAAGTACAGGAAATAGCTACGAAATTTAACTGTCCCTGCGGGTCATGTAATGACCGCCTGGATGTCTGCACATGCAGCCAGTCCGGGGGTGCAGTCGAAGCGAAGACCTATATAAAAACCCTGCTGCAAAAAGGACTATCGGCAGATGATGTAATAAATAAGGTTGAACAGCGATACGGAAACCGGATATAATGAATATTAATTTTAAATCTAAGAAAAGTAAGTTTATAATAGCGGGAGTAATCATCCTGGGTATAATCGGATACCTGACCTATGCAGGAATCAGGGACACAAAGCTTTACTATTTAACACCAACTGAAATTGTAAACAGGGGAAGCGGTGTATATGGTGAAAAGATGCGGCTTGGAGGTGTTGTTACGGCTGGTTCGATCGAATATGATGCACAAACCCTGACTCTGAAATTCGTGGTTACCGACAACACGAACTCACTGCCAGTGATATATAAAGGTGTGGTGCCGGATACCTTTAAGAATGGTGTCGAAGTTGTGGTTGAAGGAACCTACACCTCAAAGGGAGTATTTAAAGCAGTAACTCTTCTTACAAAATGCCCTTCGAAGTATGAACCGGAATCTTAAGAGACGGAATTAGAAAAAGCAATGGAATCATGTATTCCGGCTTAATCGTAATAAATATAAAAACCGGGTTTGTAATTCCCGGTTGACATTTTACAGGAGATTAATTAATGGTCGATTTAGGTTATTTTTCTATGCTTATTGCTGTTGTAATTTCTGTGTACGGTATTGTTGCTGCTGCGATAGGAGAACGCTGGAATAAAACCGAACTGGTTCGCAGTGCTGAAAATTCAGCATTTGTTGTAGCCGGGCTGCTCACAATCGGTCTGGCAGTACTGTTCTATTCATTCCTGACGCACAATTATCGGCTGGCTTATGTTGCAAGTTATTCCAGTAACGACCTGCCTCTGGTTTATACCATATCCGCATTATGGGCGGGACAGGAAGGGTCGCTTCTTTTATGGGGATGGCTGCTTGCCGTATTTACCGTAATCGTAATATTACAAAACCGCAGGCAGAACCGGGCATTAATGCCTTATGTTGTTATTGTTTTAATGATTATAATACTCTTCTTTTTAATCCTTATAACATTCATTACACCTCCTTTTAAAAAACTTGATATTCTTCCGGCTGATGGCCAGGGGCTTAATCCGCTGCTTCAGAATCCCGGAATGATCTTTCATCCTCCTTTGCTTTTTCTCGGCTATGTCGGTTTTACAGTTCCCTTTGCTTTTGCTATTGCAGCTCTTGCAACAGGCCGGTTAGGAGATATCTGGATCCGCAGCACACGGCGCTGGACGATATTCTCGTGGTTCTTTCTCGGGATAGGCATTCTCCTTGGGGCTCAGTGGGCATACGTGGAGCTTGGCTGGGGCGGATACTGGGCATGGGACCCGGTGGAGAATGCATCCCTTATGCCCTGGTTAACAGGAACAGCCTATCTGCACTCTGTTATGATTCAGGAGAAGAAGAATATGCTTAAGGTCTGGAATATAATTCTTATAATTCTGACCTTTGTTCTGTCTATATTCGGGACTTTCATTACCAGGAGCGGTATTATATCATCCGTTCATTCATTCGGGCAGTCCGCATTGGGACCGTTCTTTCTTATTTTTATCGGCGTTATCCTTGTTACGGCATTCGGTTTACTTGTACACCGTCTGCCTTTCCTTAAAAGTACAAATGAGCTGGATTCTATTGTATCACGTGAGAGCAGCTTTCTCTTTAATAATTTGATTCTGATCGGAGTGGCTTTTTCGGTCTTTTTAGGTACTGTCTTTCCAATTATTTCCGAAGCGGTAAGGGGTGTAAAGATTACTGTAGGTGCACCGTTTTTTAACCAGGTAAATGTCCCTATAGGTCTGGCATTGTTATTCCTTACGGGGCTTTGCCCTCTTATCGCATGGGGAAAGGCATCCGGGCGTAACTTGAGAATTAATTTCTTAAGCCCCTTTATTATTGCACTTGCAGGCGGTGTTGTTCTTTTTGCCGTAGGGATACGGAAGGTGTACCCTTTGATTGCTTTTACACTCTGCATCTTTGTCCTGTCGACAATTGTACTTGAATATTTAAGGGGGGTTAATGCCCGCCGTAAAATGACATCCGAGAACTATCTAACTGCCTTTACCAGGCTGATATGGAGGAATAAACGACGTTACGGCGGATATATTGTCCATATAGGTATGGTCCTGATCTTTTTAGGGATTGCAGGTTCGGCTTTTAATGCAGAGAAAGAGGTTAATATGTCCAGGGGAGAAAGTGTCCGGCTTCGGGATTACAAAATAACCTATGAAAAACTTGTAAGTTATCCCACTAAGAGTAAGGATGTCGTATCGGCAACTCTATCGATATCCCGTGGCGGAAAACGTCTCGGATTCTTAAGCCCTTCGATCGAAACTTATAAAGGACAGGGAGAAACACAAACCGGTACGGAAGTAGCAATAAGATCATCCCTTAAGGAGGATCTATACATAATTCTGGCAGGTTATAAACCGGATGGAGTTTCCGCCTCGTTTAAACTGATCATAAACCCGCTTGTTAACTGGATATGGATCGGCGGATTTGTATTAGCTCTTGGAACCATTGTGGTAATGCTCCCCGACCGCAGGGAGAAAAGAAGACTTCTGATTAAGTACTCGAGGGAGGTATTTTCCGATGAAATTTAAGAATAAAGTTAACGTTCTTATTATATTAATAATTTTCTCATTTAATGCATCGGTTTCCGCTGCGACCCTGGAAGAAGTTTCGAATGAGCTTGTGTGTCAATGCGGATGCACTCTTATTCTGACAAACTGTAATCACAGCGGCTGCGGTGTGGCGGTACCTATGCGCAAGATCATCACTGAGAAACTATCGAACGGGGAGACAAAGAAGCAGATTGTTGCATATTTTGTCAGTCAATACGGTGAAGCGGTTCTCGCTTCCCCGGCAAAGAAAGGATTTAACCTGACAGTATGGATACTCCCATTCTTGAGTATTATTGTGGGTGGCGGTATTATTACTTTAATAATTTTTGTCTGGGTAAAGCGGCGCCGGCAGACACTTGTATACGAAGGGGCGGATGAGATACAAACAGAAATAGACGATAAGTATGAAAAGATTTTTGACCGCGAGTTTAAGGATTTTGATTAAGGAGTATAGAATAGATGATATTTGTCATGATTATTATAATCATAGCTGTACTGGTAATTATCGGTTATCCGTTAGTACGGTTTCGTACATACAAAGAATTTGGTACGGATGACACAGATGACTATAAATATGAACTTATAAGGAAAAAAGAATCCAGCTATGAGGCTATCAAAGAATTGGATTTCGATTACAATACCGGTAAGCTTTCCGATAAGGATTATCAAAATCTATATAAAACTTATAAATTCGAGGCACTCAAAGCAATCCGTGAGATGGATAAGGAAACATTAACTGAAATGGAGTCGATCGATGCAGAGGTGGAAACTGAGATACAGGAAATGCGTAGCGGTCTTTATTCATCTTCTGATAATAAGAATGTACCTGAGGCGGGGACATGCTCTGCCTGCGGCGCCGAGTATGATGAAGGCGACAGCTTCTGTAAAACATGCGGGGCACAACTTGGGAAAAAGTGCGGTGCATGCGGAAGTCTTAATCTCGA
>QILZ01000235.1 GCA_003233545.1 Spirochaetales bacterium | reverse complement strand
GGGTAAAAGCTTCGAGCGGAATATCTCCGAACCGCAGTGTGCCTCTTTCGGCTTATCCGGATGAGCTTTCTAAAAATGCAGCGAAAATTCTGACAAGTGCGGATATTGTTGCATTCGATGCATCCGATATGATGCCGTCTGCCATGAACCAGGCATTCTGGTCCGCTATAATGAGTTATGTTCAGGATCCTTCTAAACTGGACAGTATTCTTGCAGGACTGGAAAAAGTTAGAAAAGAAGCTTATTAATTAAACGAAAACAGGGCGGGGAATGCTTATATCTTCCCCGCCTTTTAAAAACCTTTCATAATCCTATTTTAAAGCAAGGTATGAATGTAAAAATAGTAATTCTGGCTATAGGTGCCGTTGCCGGGGTGCCTGTTATTCTTATGGCCTATATAATGTTCGGAGAGCGGTTAATAGGAAAGATTAAAGGGAAAAAGCGGCAGGCAAAAATAAGGCCCTGGTTCTGGCTGTCTCCCGCATTTATCCTGCTTATTGTATTTCTCATATATCCTGTTATAAATACCATTATCTTAAGTTTTGAAAATGCCTCCTCTACGAAATTTGTGGGTCTAAAGAATTATATTTTTATTTTTACCAACCATAGTACGCTTATTGCGCTTAAAAACAACCTTCTATGGCTGGTATTTGTTACCCTTGTAACGGTTACTCTGGGACTTCTTATTGCCGTATTAACAGACAGAATAAAGTATGAATCGGTTGCAAAAGCATTTATTTTTCTGCCCATGGCTATTTCCGCTGTTGCCGCAGGTGTTATATGGAAATTCATGTATGAGTTCAGACCTAAAGGCACGGAACAGATAGGGACCGTTAATGCAGTACTATCCGGTGTAATACCTAATTTCGCACCGAAAGCCTGGCTTTTTAATCCGCCTGTTAACACTTTCGCTCTGATGATCGTTTATGTATGGATGTGGACCGGTTTCTGTATGATTATTCTTTCCGCCGGTTTAAAAGGAATACCGGATTCTCTTTTAGAGGCAGCAAGGATAGACGGCGCCAACGAATGGAAAATATTCTGGAGGATAATTATACCTACAATGGCTTCCACCATAATTGTCGTGGCGACAACAATGGTAATCAATGTACTTAAAATATTCGATATCGTTTATGTTATGACAAACGGAACTCTTGGTACGGAAGTGATCGCAAACAGAATGTATAAGGAGATGTTTAATTTCCGGAACTTCGGAAGGGCAAGTGCTATTGCCGTTATTCTGCTGGTTGCGATAATACCGGTTATGCTGGTCAACATAAAAAGATTCGGCCAGAAGAGGAGTTAACATGAAAAGTTTAGGTACACGTAACAATGTACTTGTAAAAATAGTATCAAAAGGCCCGCTTAATATATTAATCCTGTTTATCTGTGCGGCATGGCTTATACCGTCGCTGGGCCTTTTTGTAAGCTCTTTCAGGCCGGCTCATCTGATTCTTTCAACCGGTTGGTGGAGGGCATTTAAAACTCCCTTTACTTTTACTCTGGAGAATTACAAAAAAGTTTTAACAGCCGCAGGTATGGGCAGAAGTTTTATGAACAGCCTCATTATAACGATTCCGGCTACAGTGATGCCGATTCTGATTGCAGCATTTGCGGCTTATGCTTTTGCCTGGATGAAGTTTCCGGGAAGAGATTTGCTGTTTTTGCTTGTTGTCGGGCTTCTTGTCGTGCCCATTCAGATGACACTTATACCGGTTTTAACGCTTTTTAATAAGCTGCACCTTACAGGAACCTTCGCCGGGATATGGATAGCGCATACAGGTTACGGCCTGCCGTTTGCCGTATATCTTTTACGGAATTTTATAGGTGAGCTCCCGGAGGAGATGTTCGAATCGGCACATCTCGACGGGGCCTCGCATTATACTATATTTTTACACCTCGTACTGCCGACATCCATTCCCGCATTATCATCACTTGCGATTTTTCAGTTTATGTGGGTATGGAATGATCTTCTTGTAGCATTAATATACTTAGGTGGAAATCCTGCGGTTTCACCCATGCCCCTGACGATAAGCAACCTGGTTAATTCCTACGGAGCGGGGTGGGAGTATCTTACATCGGCTGCATTTATTTCGATGATGCTGCCTATTGTTATATTCTTCAGCCTGCAGAAGTATTTTGTCCGGGGAATTCTGGCAGGTTCGGTAAAGGGATAGTATATGTATGTAAATGCGGAGAGAATTTCATGAATCTTCAAAAAGTGTCTGCCGCTGATGTTGCAAAGAAGGCGGGAGTTTCCAGAACAACCGTTTCGTTTGTTCTGAATAATTCACCGGGTAAAATGATTTCCGAAGATACAAGGCAGAAAGTACTTAAGGCTGCCGAAGAACTGGGTTATAAACCGAATGAATACGCAAGGGGCCTTGCCGGAATAAGGCATAATTCGATAGGAGTATTTGTATGCCATTCACAATCCATTTTTTCAGATGCATATATACCCAAGGTAATAGAAGGTGTAACTCAGACTTTAAATAAATTCAGATTTCAGCTTGTGCTTCAGCCCCTGAGGCTGGAACAATCCGATTTCTTAAGCATTGCAAAAAACGATAACCTCGACGGGGTGATATTCATTAATGTTCATGACGACCGCAGTGATTTTAGAAAACTTGTGAAGTCTGATTTTCCCTTTGTTATTATAGGAACGGTAAAAAATAAAGATACCATTCAGGTGGATATCGATAACAGAAAATCGGCAAAAGAAGCTGTCGCGTATTTACTTAAATTAGGTCATAGAAAAATCGGGATGATAGCTCATGCGTCGATTGTATACAATGCTTCTTATTCGAGAATAAAAGGATACAGAGAAGCCATGAGCGAAGCGGGAGTGGAGGTCAGGGAAGAATGGATAAGGACGGGAGATTTTTCCGAAGAGAGTGGATATAACGCCATGACGGAGCTGCTTAAAATTCCCGGCCTGACGGCTGTTTTTGCAGGGAATGATGTAATAGCTTATGGTGCGATTAAAGCGATACAGGATTCGGGAATGCATATTCCCGATGATATTTCTATTGTAGGTTTTGATGATGATTACCTCTCGAGATACCTGAACCCGCCTCTTACGACAATTACACTACCGGCTTCCGGCCTGGGATCCCAGGCTGCAAAACTCCTGATTCGGATTATCTTAAAGGAAGATATAATAGAGCCGAAACGGGTACTTCTTCCGACATATTTTTCGATTCGTAAATCATGCAGGAATATTGGATAATTATACGGAGGCATAATGTTAAACAATACTATAAAGTATCAATACAGCGATATCGATCTGGAACAGTACAGAGAGTATGTCAGTATAGATGATATAAGAAATGAAGCGAAAGCGCTTAAGGGCGCGCGTATTCTTCACATTAACTCGGTTTCTCACGGCGGCGGCGTTGCTTCCATTCTATCGAGAATTGTTCCGATGATGGGAACGCTGGGAATTACCGCACACTGGTATGTTCCCGAATCAGCTTCCGATGACTTTTTTATTGTTACAAAAAAACAGCATAATATGTTTCAGGGACAGACACGGGAAAAACTGACCGGCAGCGAAAAGGAACTTTACCTTAGGACTCAAAGCAGATGTGCGGAAGAACTTAAAAAAGAGATAGATACATACGATATTGTGGTTGTTCATGACAGCCAGTATTTGGGCATAATAAACCATTTAAAAGGCAGCAGTGCCAGGTGGATTTACCGCTGTCATATCGATACCACCAATCCCAATCCCGATGTCATAGATTTTTTTAGTCCTGTAATTGCCCGGTATGATGCAAGTGTGTATCATCTTAAGAGTTATATACTTAAGGGTTCGCCGAATCCTTTTATATTACCTCCGTCCACAGATCCCTTTGAACCTAAAAATGATATTAACCTTATAACGGAAGATGCTATAAGAGAAGTTGTAAAATCCTTCGGTCTTGATTTTAAACGCCCGATTCTGCTGCAGGTGGGAAGGTTCGACCCGGCAAAGGGGTACGAAGATGTATGTGAAGTCTTTAAAAGGGTTAAAGAAACCGTTCCCGATGTTCAGCTTTTACTTACAGGCGCCGGGGCCAAAGACGACCCGCAGTTTGCGCCGTATCTTAAAAAGGTTAAGAGTCTTGTTACCGGTTATAAGGATGCTGTTGTGCAGGCAATGCCCTTCGATGTGATAAAGCTTAATGCAGTACAGCAGGCAGGAACCATCGTATATGCTCTTTCCAACCGCGAAGGTTTCGGTCTTGTCGTATCGGAAGCTTCGATAAAGGAAAAACCGGTTATTGTAACGGGCGTAGGCGGGCTTCCTGAGCAGGTCATAAACGGAGAAACAGGCTTTGTGATTAATTCCATAGAGGAAGCCGTATCGGGAACTATAGAGCTTCTTAAAGATAAAGATAAGAGGTTAAGTATGGGCAGAACAGGACGCAGATATATTCTGTCTAAATTTATTACGCCTATCCATGTAAAAAATTACTTAAGCCTTTTTAAAAAGGTAAGCGGGAAAACTTAGTAAACTTTTGTGTCTCAGCCGGTTACGGATAGAGCCTGGAAATAGTTCTCG
>QILZ01000210.1 GCA_003233545.1 Spirochaetales bacterium | reverse complement strand
CGGTTATACATATATTATCCTGTTGTGCAATACTATCAATCTATTCTTGTCAGTGTCAATCGAGAAAACGCACCACTGCAGCGGCATACAAAGTTTAAAAAATAAGGCCGATCATCCTGTTTATATAAAAGAGCAGGAGTTCGCGTTTTTTTGTATCCGTTATACTGTACCTTTTCCCGGAAGCCGCGGAATTCGCCGCAGATTTGCCGCCTGCCGCATTTGTTCCGGCAGCAGCACCGCCGGCTCCAGGTGCACCTTTTGTATTCGCAGCAGATGTTCCGCCGCTCTTCGTACCCGGTGCGGCCGATACCCCGGCCGGTCCTGTAATGATTTCCCTTATATCTTTATCGGTCAGAGTACCTTTATTGGCTTCCAGAATCGTTGTGTATACCATTTTGGAATCCGCTATTCTTGAAAAAGGAATTTTATTACCCTTATCAAGATTATCCGGATCTATCCAGCCGGAAAGAGTAATGCTCTCAACCCTTCCGTCTATCATCGTACTTCGGGTGCCCTGAATCATTGCCTTGCCATTATTATCCGTATTCAGCACTCTCGCAGCCATAACGGTCTTTAAACTGTACGAGTCTTTCCCCTTCCCGCTTAAAGTATCACCGGTCCGAATATCGGGAAGAAATGAAAACAGATTACCCGTTTCGCCGCCCGTAAATTCCAACGTTATCCGTCTCGAATCCTGGCGTGATGCGGAAAATGACAATGACGATCCCAAATTAATTTCCACCAAAACGATATCACCCACAGCAATGACAGGCGAATTATCGATGTATCCTTTAAAACCAGGATTCCACAATGTCTCACCTGCCGCGCTATCGATAACCATAAGGAGAAATAATAATGAAGAAAAATATTTAACCATAAAACACTCCTACAATGATTATCGTAGGATGAGGGTATTCTTTACTTCTTTTTATGTCTGTTTTTTCTCAGTTTCTTTTTTCTTTTGTGTGTAGCGATTTTGTGTCTCTTTCTTTTTCTTCCACAGGGCACTTTGTTCTACTCCTTCTTATCCTTCTTATCGTTTTTATTCTCTTTTTCTTTTTTCTCTGCCGTATCTTTATTTTTATCCGGTTCTTTACTACTTTCGGGTTTTTCGCCGCTTTCTCCGGATTTCTGACTCTTCTCCTGTGTTTCTCTTACTTCTTCCACATAGTTAAGCCTTAAATTAGTGAGTGTGGACTTAAGAAGCTCGGATTCTTCCTTTGTAAGGTTCCCCTTTGTTTTCTCTTCTATAATGCCCAATACATCTATCGTAAATTTGGCCTGGACAAGATCTTTCTCAAGTTTACCTGTCCCGGGATTCATTATCTTTCCAAGCTGCATCATTGCACTCTGCCCTAATATAGCAATATAAAGTGAAAAATCAATACCATTTGAAGAACCCATCATTATCCTCCTCAATCTGCAGGTGTAAATTGATTATGCTTATATGCAGTGCATAAGTCAAGAGCTGGAATCGAGCTATAAAAATCTCTCTCTGTTCAGATATTCCGTTACAATTGAATAAATATGCTCCGTTTCATCCGGATAAAACCATTTAATCGTCTTCCATCTTCTTAAAAAGGTCATCTGCCTTTTCGCATACCTTCGGGAATTCCTCTTTATCGCTTCCTTAACAGTCTGCAGGGTAAAACATCCCTGCTGCATCGAGAGGAACTCACGATAGCCGATACCTCTCATTCCCGGATCTTTCCTGTTATAGCCCATTTCCAGAAGGCCGGAAACTTCGTCTTTTAACCCCTTTTCGAACATCTCATCCACACGCTGATTAATCGATTCGTAAAGCTCAGCCCTTTCTCTTGTAAGCCCTATAAAGAGAAATGCGTATAAATCCCTCTTTTTATTACCCGATGTGTAACCGGAAAGGGGTTTGCCTGTTTTCCTATATACCTCCAGAGCCCTGATAATTCTGTAATGATCCCTGCTGCTTATCCTTCCGGTTATTTCAGGATCTACACGCTTTAATCTATCATAAAGATAATCGACTCCCCTTTTGCAGAGAATATCATGTAAAACTTTACGAATACCGGGATCTCCCGCCGGGGTCTCCGGCAATCCGTACATAAAAGTTTTTAAATAAAAGGCGGTACCGCCGCTTATCACAGGTATTCTACCGCGTCTTATTATCTCAGGAACAAGAGAATCGGCACTCTTTACAAACCTTCCCGCATTAAACTGTTCGGAGGGTTCTGCGATATCTATCAGGTGATGGGGAATTAAACTGCGAATCTCTCTCGAAGGCTTGGCGGTCCCGATATCCATATACTTATAAACCTGCATGGAGTCGGCATTTATGATTTCATAATTATTCTTAAATACTCTTACTATAAGTTCTGTTTTCCCGGCGGCAGTCGGCCCGAAAAGAAGAACCACAGGATACCGCATATCAGGAGTCGATGTGATATTTTACCTTTTCGTTAAGTATCTGCTTTAACGCAGTAGAAACTACTTTACCCTTATTTTTTTCCAATTCCTCATCACCGGCTAAATTTATCTGTATTGCCCTTTTTATCGCAGCTGTCGTAAGCTGATAAACATTGTCCTGATAACTTATCAGTTTATCTATAGGAATGATCATAATATTACCCTCTTGTCAGTATAAGCTTAAGATAACCGATTTCAGTTTAAATGTAAAGGAAGAGAACTAATAATTCTTTCCGCTACATAAAATTGATCGCCCTGTTCCGTGTCTATAATAACATCTGCAAACCTAAAATTATCGATATCTATACTGTACAGCTTTATATACCGCTCCCTGTCCCCCTTGTCACGCTCCAGTGTATCTTTAAATGTCTTCTCATAACTAGTGCCTTCCCGCTCTGCGATCCTCTTTGCCCTGACCCCGACCGGTGCATCGAGATAAACTTTTAAATCCGCATCTTTAAGAAGCCAGATTGCAAGCCTCGAGCCTAAAACACAGTTTCCCCCGGAAGCCATCTGCACCTGAATTCTGTCCAGCTCCAGATCATACTGAGGATCATTCCGGGCAAGCTTCCAGAGTTTATTAAATGGAATACCTCTTTCTCTTGCAATATCATGAAATGTGTAGTTTATCAGTCTTAAATTCAATTTTTCAGCAATTATCCTCGAAACCGTTGAATTACCACAGCCGCTTTTTCCTGAAATCGCTATTCGTAAATTATTCGACATTCCGAATCTGCTCCCGTATTTTCTCGAGAGAATCCTTTACCGAGATTACCAGTTTATCCAGTTCCACAAGAATATTCTTAGAACCGATAGTATTAATCTCGCGGTTAATTTCCTGACATACAAAGTCCAGTTTCTTCCCTACAACAACTTCATTTTTAACGATTTCATTAAAATGTTTTATATGGGTTTTCATCCTTACGAGTTCCTCGTTAATATCAAATTTAACAAGGAGAAGAGCAGTTTCCGATAGTATTCTGCTGTTATCCGGTTCGATCTCACTATCAACAATCTCCTTAAATTTTTCATTAATCGTCTTTTTTATTTTTTCCTCGATTCGGGGAACATATGTCGCTATATCGGATACATCATGATCAACCAATGAAATGAGATACTTTATATTATCCTCAGTAGCAGTACCTTCGGTTATCCTCGATTCATCGAAATCTTTCAGAGCTTTGTGTAAAGGGAGCTTTAAGAAATCCCATATATAGTCGACATCCCTGCTTTTCTCTGTTTTAAATATTCCATCCATTCTTAAAAGATGCGACAACCGTATTTTTTCATCCATCTCCGCCAGATTTATAAGGTTATGCAAAGTTTTTACATACCCTTTTACAAGGTTTTCATCGAGAATAATGTTAAACTCCTCCGAAAGCTCAATAATATTGATATACAACTCCACCTTCCCGCGTTTAACATACTCTGACACTTTTTTGTTTATTCTCTGTTCTAGCGGCGACAGATATGCCGGTGATTTAATATATATATCACAGTATCGATTGTTGTACGATTTTATACCCACGGAGATATGATAATTATCGTCTCGATACTCCGCAGAACCGTAGCCCGTCATGCTCTTCACTCTTTACTCCCTGCCTTTCTTAAAATATTTATACAACTCCCTGCAAAGATGCCAATTATCTCCTGCACCCATGGTAATAAACAGATCACCCCGTTTTAATGTTTCCTTTAAATAATCGAATGCATCCATAACCTCTTCGAAGTACTTTACGGAACCGTGATGCCTTTCCACTTCGTTAAAAAGGTCGACACCGGTTA
>QILZ01000335.1 GCA_003233545.1 Spirochaetales bacterium | reverse complement strand
TAAGGAATGATATGAAACGTTTGCTTTTTTCTCTTATGATTTTGCTTATACCAATGCTTCTCTCTGCACAGGAAGAAGTCGGAGAGTCTTCATGGGGTTTTAAGTTCAAGGTACCCTCCGGATGGATCTATAAGAAGACAGAGGGAGGAATGGTACTTGGTCACAATACCATAGCAGGCATGATAATTGTGTTCCCGCATATGCTAAAAGATTTACAGCAAGTACAACAGAAGATGCAGCTCGGGATTAAGGAAGAAGGTATGCAGCTTTTTCTGACAGGAAAGCTTATGCCCTTAAGCAGTAACGCATTTGCCGGAGATTACCAGGGGTATACAAACAACCAGCAGGTTAAAGCCCGGTGTATTGGTACCGCATCTCCATATGGAGGGGGTGCATTTATAATTGCCCTTACCGTACCGGAGCAATACGGGCGCCGGTTGTCGAATCCGGCGGATTCTATCGCTATAAGCATGAGATATTTAAAGACAGATGTTTCCGATCTTGCAGGTTATTTTGCAGGCACATGGAAACATTGGTCCAAATACGGAGAAATAAGGGTTACTCTGGCTCCTGACGGAAATTACAACTACTACGATGAATCGAGTTACTCGGGCAACTTTACCGAAGGGGGGGAGCAGACCGGGGCATGGGGTCTGGCAGGTCAGAACGAAGAGAGGGGAATTTGGACTGTTAGGGGGACAAAGCAGAGGGGAACTCTGATTATCACCTACCAGGACGGAAGTCAGGACTTCATCGAGTACCAGGTGCATGAAAAAAACGGAGAAATATACTGGAATGAATATTACTTTGACGGTGAATTATACACTAAGTAAATAAAATGAGAAAACATATATTTCCATCGGTTATTCTTTGTTTCGTATTTCTTTTTGTGGTTATCGGAAATATATCCGGTCAGGAGAAAAAAGTCTCCTATACGGTATATTCGAATGCTGCAGATGGGTTTTCCTTGAAAGTTCCGGCAGGGTGGCTTTCTGCCAATCAGAAGAGCCAGGTGGTTATTTATATCATCGTGGAAACTCCGCAAAATGTTCCGATTCATTCTTTTAACATTCAAAAAATCCCGGTAAACTTCTCCGGGAAAGAATCTCCCCTCGCTGCAATAGATCTTGTTGCGCAGCAATTTTACGATCAAGTTTCAGGGGCAAAAGAGTTTAAGCTGATCAAAGACAGGTACTTATCCGTAAATGACCGGGAAATCAGAGAGGTGATCTTCTCTCTTAAATACGGTAAAGCAACCCTTATGCAGGCACAGACTTTTTTATATAACAAGAATGCAGTTTACGTGCTGGTTTACACTGCGGATAAAACCGTATATAACGAGGAGATTCATAAAACGGCATTAGACAGCTTTAATTTCCGGTAGCGGTGTTTTCCGGATTACCGTACCATGGCTCTTCTTAAAAAGCAGTACAGCGATAATGTTACAGATGGCTATGGATGGTTTAGTGAATTTTGTGTGTGCGGGTTATTTCCACTTGTTATGTTTCGATCTGTTTAATAATCTCTGTTGAAGATATTACATCAGCATAGCCTGAATACCTTCTAAATCTTATTATCTATTTTACTGCCAGCCTTGAATAATCATATGCAGTGATTATTCGAAAACCTGCTTTTTTATACAATGAAAGCGCATTAACGTTGTCAACCTGAACTTCAAGTACTATTTCTTTTTCAGGTTTCGTATTGTAATACTTTTTTACTATACAATTAAGGGACTGTCTTCCGAACCCTCTATTTCTGTATTCAGGATCGATACAAAAGCCGTGAATATAATAATCCTTTTCTTCTGAATTCCGGAAGCGTAAAGGCGGTTACTTCAGCTTCGTTCTTCCGGGGTACAAATAGAGTTATAACGCTTAATAGTGTATCTTTGTCATAAAGTAAAAAAGCATTAATATCCGAATCTTTCTTAAAATCATCAGTCTGATCGAATGTGTAGTTCAGACTGTCATGTTTGTTACATGTGGAAATAATATTATGAATATCCGTGATTTCCGTATCAGTCAATTTTTTTGACTTTTTTATCTGATACTGCATCCTGATTTCCTTTCTTTTGATTTTTCATTTCTGGAATATAGACTCATCAAGCTGCTAAAAGCGGTGTGGCCGGCAGGGCAGCAGAAGCCATGCCGCTTCCGGCAGTCCGGGAAAGCCTTATTATACCTTACAAAAATACTGTTTATGCGAATTTTTCAGAAAATCTCTTTCCGAATTCGATACACTTTTCCGCACTTTCATTATCCGGATTCCAATTCACTTTAAGAACCTCATCCGCCATCTCAAATCCGGATGCTTCCAGGCTGTCAGAAATGATCTTAGCTGCCTCACCGCTCCATCCATAGCATCCGAATGCAGCAGCTTTCTTTTTCTTAAATTTCAGGCCTTTTATTAATTCAAGGATAGCAGCAACAGATGTCAGGATACCTTTGTTAACTGTCGGAGAACCTACAATGACAGCTTTGGACTTAAAGATTTCTGTAATCACATCGTTCTTGTCTCTTTTTTCAAGGTGATAGAGTTTAACATTAACTTCTTTGTCCGATTCCCTTATCCCTTTTGCAATGTATTCGGCAGTTCTGCGCGTGCCGTTCCACATGGTATCATAAATAATTGTGATCTGATTCTCCTGATAATTATCAGCCCACTTTAAATATCGCTCGATAATCTGCTCAGGCCGGTCTCTCCAGATCATGCCATGGGACGGACAAATCATATCGAGCGGAAGTTTTAATGACAGCACCTCATTTATTTTCTTTATAACTACCGGACTAAAAGGGGTTAATATGTTTGCATAGTATTTAATACATTCCTCGTACAGTTCTGTCTGGTCAACCAAGTCGTTGTACATTAATTCGGAAGCATAATGATGCCCGAAAGCATCGTTGCTGAACAGCAAATTGTCCCCCGTTAAGTAGCACAGCATACTGTCGGGCCAATGGAGCATCGGCATTTCGACAAAAACCAAATCCTTACTCCCCAGGCTCAATGTGTCACCGGTCTTAACGACATTAAAATTCCAGTCCTGATGGTATTGTCCTTTTAATGATTTAAGCCCGTTTTTTGTGCAATATATAGGTGTATCAGGGATATTGCGCATAAGCTCCGGCAATGAACCGCTATGGTCGGGTTCGGCATGATTTGCGATTACATAGTCAATTTTATTAAGATCGATCTCACTGATGAGGTTTTCCACAAACTCTTTTGAATAAGGCCCCCATACCGTATCGATCAAAACAGTTTTATCTTCTTTGATCAAATATGAATTATAAGTCGAACCGCGATGCGTCGAGTATTCAAAGCCATGGAATCTTTCGAGTTCCCAGTCAATCTTGCCAACCCAGTAGACGTTATTCTTAATGTTAAAACTCATGATAAGCCTCCTATTGTTTATGCCCGTTATTTAATTATATCAAACCTTAGTTAAGTATTTATGTAAATCCCGGCCACAGGGAAAATTTTCAATAACAATTGTATCCATATTTTATTCTTCGATAATATATTTATCAATTATAGCTGTAATGGCCGCTGTATCCTCATCTGCAAGCACTGTATTACCTGCCTTTGCATTTTCTATTGCCTGCCCGGGTCTTCTCGCTCCAACCAGCGCATGTGTACAGCCGGGCTGCTGAATTGTCCAGGCAATAGCTAATTGTGCAAAGGTCAGGCCGTATTTTAGAGCTATAAACTTAAATTCCTCAAGCATCTTTGCAATTTTTTGTCTGTTTTCCTGACTAAAACGGGGATTCAGATTACGCTGGTCACCATCTTCGAATTTCCGCTCCGGGCTTATTTTGCCTGTAAGCAGACCCTGGGCTAATGGAGAATAGGCTAAAAAAGCCAGGTTGTTTCTATTACAGTAGGGCAAAAGGTCTTTTTCAGGTTTTCGATCAAGCATGCTGTACCCTTCCTGGTCGATGTCCGGAGAACCTGCTTTACGGTAATCATCCAGTTGTGCAACGGTTGCATTACAGACTCCTATGGCCCTTATCTTTCCTTCTTTTTTAAGTTTCATAAGTTCATTCATAGTCTCTTCGATCGGTGTTGTCGAATCCTGCCAGTGAGTTTGATAAAGGTCTATCACATCGGTACCTATACGTTTTAAACTTCGTTCGATTTCATATCTGATATTTTCAGGTGACAGGGAACGGTATATTTTTTTCCCAACAGCATCTTTTCGCGGGCGTTTTTCATCGGAATAGAAAAAGAAGTCACCTTCTTCC
>QILZ01000140.1 GCA_003233545.1 Spirochaetales bacterium | reverse complement strand
CCGCATAGGTACTATCCGCCAGTTCCAAAAGCTGTTCCGTATTATTGTACCCGGCAATGGCAATACCCGGCAGAAGCGGCTTAAAGGGATCATGATATTTAGCCTTGGGCGTACATGAGAGTGCACCGTACGTTCTTCCGTGAAAACCATTGGAAAAGCACAGCAGTTTATGCGAATTCTCTCCCTTTACCCTCGCTGCATAGAGACGCGCATATTTAATTGCAGTTTCATTTGCCTCGCTGCCGCTGTTGGAAAAATGAACCGCTCTAAAATTCCAGCTTTTCACCATTTTTGCAGCCAGCTCGAGAACAGGTTCCGTGGTGAAAAGATTAGATGTGTGGATAACGGATTTCATCTGTTTATACGCTATCTCTGCAAGATCGGTTCTTCCGTACCCAAGGGCATTAACCGCAATACCGCCCGTAAAGTCGAGGTATTTTTTTCCGCTTATGTCCCGGAGCCAGGCTCCTTTGCCGTCCTTAATAACAAGGAATTCGGATGCATAATTATTAGGAAGAGGCGGATTGGTAACCGTATTTTCTGTTCTGTTCATTGTTTAAACATCTCCTAACCTGTCTATGACAGTACCGGCATTACCCTCTATGAGTAATTTTAAATCTCCGGATTTCTTATATTCACCTATAACTATCTTACCGACTCCTGCTTTTACCGTAACACCTGCGGTTTCCACTTTCGGTATCATTCCGCCGGTAATAACTCCTGCTTTTATCTCCCGCTGAATTTCCTTCTCATTAAGACGGGCAATAATCTTGTCTCCCTTTAAGATTCCCGGAATATCGGAAATAAACACAAGGGTTTCGGGAATGAGTACTTCAGAAAGATGAAAAGCAACGGAATCCGCATTAATATTTAATCCTTCACCTTTAAGGTCGGTTGATACCGGGGAAATTACAGGTATATACCCTCCGTCGAGCATTATTTCGAGAAGCCTGGGATTTACCTTTACAACATTTCCGGTTCTTGTAACCGTACCGGAAATCATCCCGATCGATTCACCTATGAATATGCTGCCGTCAGCCCCGCTTAAACCCACGGCATCGATACCATGCGTTCGGAAAATCCTTACAATTCTCCTGTTTACCCTGCCTGTAAGAATCATTTCCACGGTATCCATCTCTTCTGCGGTGGTAATTCTTATTCCGTTACGAAATACGGGCTTACTGCCCAGCAACTCACTGAACCGGCTTACTTCGCTTCCTCCGCCGTGAACCAGGAGAAAACGGTATTCACTTTCCAGGGAATTAATCTCATCCGCAAGCAGCTCGAGATTACCCTTTTCCTCTGTAAACCTTCCGCCTATTTTTATGACAATAACTTCACGGCTGTCGTTAAGCTTCTTATACTTCTCCATTTATTCTTAAACCTGCACTTTCCCGGAATCCCAGCCTTATATTCATATTCTGGACAGCCTGCCCCGAAGCACCTTTAACGAGATTGTCTATCACCGAGAAAAGCAGCAGCTGCCTGTCCTCTATCCTCCATCCTATATCACACCTGTTTGTACCCCACACATCCTTTGTCTGGGGTATTTCCGTGCCTTTAACAGAAACAAACAGAGAACCGCTGTAATAGGCATTATATACGGATCTGATTTTTTCATCCGAAATACCGTCTGCCCCGGAATTCTTAATTCCTGCACAGGATGTCGCAGCGATCCCCCTTTTAAGAGGGGCAAGGTGCGGAGTAAAAAGTAAATCCATAGTATCATCGACATTCTTAAGCTCGGCTTCTATTTCCGGCTGATGCCTGTGGCTTTTCCCCGGCAGGTATGCTCCCGTATTCTCCGTTCTCTCCGTATACAGCATGTTAACCGCCGCTTTTTTTCCTCCCCCGGAAATCCCGGAAATCGCATTTGTAATAACTGTACCCCCGATAATACCCTCTTTTACAAGCGGCAATATGGGCAGCAGAGTTGCAGTAGGATAACAGCCCGGATTCGCGATAATATCACTATTCTTTATTTTATCCCTGTACCATTCACATAGTCCGTATACAGATTTATCGAGAAGATCCTCCCGCGGCGGTTCTTTTCCGTACGCTTTTTTAAAAACAGATGCATCTTTTATCCTGAAATCAGCCGACAGATCGATAACAATACTCCTTCCGAAAAAAGGAGCACACAGATCTGCCGATTTCAAATGGGGAAGAGCGGCAAAAACCACATCCGGTTTAAATTTAACAGCATCCGCAATGGAGATAAGCTTTCCGCCGGTCAGGGTAAGCTTCTCCCTTACCGCATCTGCAATTCCGTGATCGAGAGAACAAATATCTTCACCTATACGGGAAGAAGTTACAGGCAGAATATCATCGACATCAGGATGGTCGTACAAGATTCTCATAAGAAGAAGGCCCGTATATCCGCTTACCCCGAGTACGGCTGTTTTCATATTAACCGTTCCTTAAGATCTGGTATTTTTTTAAGAAGCCCTTCTTTAAGAGACTCCTTTGTTATCCCGTCTTTCGGAATAATAAGAACGGTATCATCTCCGGCTATCGTGCCGAGAACTTCGGGAATAGCAAGATGATCCAGTGCAAATGCCACGCTGTTTGCATGCCCGGAAAGAGTTTTTATAAGCCCGAGGCCGTTCGAAAACTGTAATAGTAAAAACCCGCGCATACAATCCTCGACAAGACTAACCTCGGAACCAGCCCGGCTGTCCTCGTCCGGGAAAGAGTAAAGATAGCCGCCTCTCCCGTCCGGCACTTTACCGACCTTTAAAAATTTCAAGTCCCTGGAAAGTGTAGCCTGCGTTACATCGAAACCCTCATCCTTTAAAAGCCCGAGCAGTTCGTCCTGGTTATGAATATTTTTTGTTTCGATTAATCTTTTTATCGCCGAATAACGGGCCCGTTTATTTTTCATAGCTATACTCACTTCTCCCGAAGAATAATTACAATGGCAATTATATTTGGATAAATATACAAAGATAATTAAATAATTGCAATATTAATAAACAAGGAAATTGTAAATTCCCTGTAATTTAACTCTCTTTTTTTATTCTTTTAAATCGTATACGTGTTGCCTCATGGAAAAACCTACCCGAAACATATTCAGGATGATATTATTAAAAAGGATTAGAGAATACAACAACAGATTAAAGGTACAACCTTCTGGTGAATCCATAGATGGTATTAAAACTAAAATAGGTTTGATATACTGAAAAAGATATCATCATGCACACAGGAAGCAGTGATTGGAAACATTAACCCTATAATAAGAGGATGGGGTAATTATCACAACGCTGTTTCATCATGGCGCAGTTTCAGGAAAGTGGACAGGTATATATTCCATACTTTTTGACAATGGGGAAAAAGAAGACATCCAATGAAATCGGGGAAATGGCTGAAAGAGAGATACTGGTACGGGTAACAGAGACTGGATATTCTGTATAGATAAGGATAAATTGATTAGCATTAGCAATATTAAATATCTCAGACACAGACTGATAAAAGTGGACATAAATTGCTTTTTGGTGGAAGACAAAGAATACTTTAAAAGCCAGGGATATAGTTATTAACAGCTGCCTTAAAGAGGTTAAGATCGCTTGAACCGTATGGTGGTAAACTATCAAGTACGATTCTTAGAGGACAGGGAGCCTGCGAAGGCTTCCTTTTACCCGATTTATTTAGTAAACTCAACTCCACCGGTAGAGATTAAATATAGTGATCTCATATATGGTAGTCTCAATATTTTTCTTTTCTTAACTATAGAGAGCAATTTTGCTATTATTAAACTTCTATTAAGTAAGGAAACTGGAGTTTTAGTTTTTAAAAGATATCCATCAGGGGAAACTATAAATGGTAAATCAGTACCTGTTCTTAAGTATAATATTGTAAGACCTCCCGGTAGCATACCTAGTGGTTGAATTACAATAAATCCTGCTGCAGAGATGAATAGGATGAAAGATATCATTAAAGCTAATAAAATATAGAGTACCTTTCTACCTTTATTCTGTTTTAATTCACTCATTTGGATTTTTTGGTAATAAGGCTATTATTATCAGTCCAATAAATCCCAAAAAAATACCCAGAAGCCAACCCGTAAAAGTTCGTCCCTTGCTTTTACCAACGCTACCTGCAGCAATAGCCGAGACAATCCAAACTATTATTAAAAAGAATGTCATTTCCCTCCTCCAAAATATCTTTAATATGTTAATGCCGGTGTAAATGTTATTCGAGTTCCGTCATCAAACCAAACAATAATCTCATTAATTGTATGGGAAC
>QILZ01000132.1 GCA_003233545.1 Spirochaetales bacterium | reverse complement strand
TCCTGATAAATCGGACGTTTTAAATCCAATGCTTTAATAATACCGGCGGGAGTTAAATCAAAAACTTCACGTATAACTTTTTCTATCCTGTCTCCCGGTTCTTTACCCGTACCAAAGGTAGATACATAGAGTGATACGGGTTCCGCCACACCAATGGCATATGCAACCTCGATCTCACATCGTTCACAGACTTCTGCCGAAACAAGGTTTTTAGCAATATAACGGGCCATATACGAAGCAGACCTGTCAACCTTGGAGGGATCCTTGCCGGAGAATGCACCTCCTCCGTGCCTCGCCATTCCTCCGTACGTATCGACAATTATTTTCCTGCCCGTTAACCCCGTGTCCCCATGAGGACCACCGATTACAAACCTTCCCGTCGGATTAATATGATACTTTACATTTCCCTTTAACAGTTCACCGGGAAGCGACGGTTTAATTACTTCCTCTATTAAAGCTTCGGAAAGCTCATTAAATCCGATATCCGGGGAATGCTGATGAGAAAGCACAATAGTGGGAATACCGACAGGTTTTCCCCTGTTGTACTTCACGGTAACCTGACATTTTCCATCGGGTCTTAAAAAGGGCAAAATCCCGTGTTTTCTTACCTCGGCAGCCCGCTGCATAATCCTGTGAGAAAACATAATAGGAGCGGGCATTAACTCCGGCGTTTCGGTACAGGCATATCCGAACATCATGCCCTGATCGCCGGCACCCATCTCTTTATGGAGTCCCTGTCCGTCCGAAACGCCCTGGGCAATATCACTCGACTGCTCGTGAATAGAAGAAAAAACAGCGCATGACTTATAGTCTATTCCATACGACGGATCGGTATACCCTATATACTTCAGCACACCACGCACAATCCTCTGCAGGTCTATATAACCTTTAGTCGTTATTTCTCCTCCGACAAAAACCATACCGGTAGTTGTAAATGTTTCACACGCCACCCGTGATTCGTCATCTTCCTTTAAAGCGGCATCGAGAACGGCATCGGAAATCTGATCACAAACTTTGTCAGGATGCCCCTCTCCGACACTCTCCGATGTAAAAACAAATTCTTCTCTGCTATGCAATATATAACCTCCTAATATTCAACCGGTCATTACAGCCAGTTATTGCTGCTTTTAGTTATTTTGAGCCCCATCCGGTTCATCCGGTTCATCCTGGAGAAGTACTTCCGTGTCTCTAAGATAACGCAATGTATCTTCCACAACAAAGGGCTCATACTTCAGCCCAAGGCTGCCCTTTACAACCCATATCTTTACCATATTAAGGCTTTCACCTGTTTCCGAAACGATATTGGGCAGCTCCTCCATATGCTTTATATCTTCTATCTTGAATTCAAAAAAAATAGTATTGGAACTGAAGGGATCGGAAATCAGAATGAGTTTATCAAGATCATGGGGATGCTTCCTCGGTGCACCGCTGAATGCCACACACTCTTTGGAATAATCGGAATGTGAAGAATATTTCTCT
Source organism: Spirochaetales bacterium (assembly GCA_003233545.1). Taxonomy (GTDB): domain Bacteria; phylum Spirochaetota; class Spirochaetia; order SZUA-6; family SZUA-6; genus SZUA-6. The sequence continues at coordinate 2,960 of QILZ01000132.1, read as the reverse complement.
ATTTGAAAATAACCGGCTGTTTCAAGGTAACTCCGTATTGTCATACTACCTCCTGTTATTTTCCCTTATCAGGATTATTTATCATTCTAATCGGCTGACCCGTTGCTTCCAGTACGGCAAGCCAGAGCGGATCTTCCGGTGAAAGACACTTCCGCCTCGATACGGCAAGTTTTATCGGCACATGCGTAAACTTCCCATGCCATCTTCCGACTATCATCCCTGTTTTACCTGCCATTCCGGCATGTACTGCATTCTGTGCAAGCTGCATACAGTATATGGAATCATGTGCATTTGCAGCAACCGATCTTACCATGTAACTCGGATCAATATACTTTATATTTACATAGAAATCAGTATTTTCTTTAAAGTATTTCTTTATCCCGGTTTTTAAGAATATGCCTATGTCACCGAGTACGGGGTTGCCCGAATCGTCTTTTCTTCCGAACTCCTTCATAAGATACCGCTGTCCCGCTCCTTCCGCAACAATAATTACAGCATGGCTCCTTTCTGTAAGCCTTTTCTCCAGAGTTTTTAAAAACCCTTTTTCTCCGTGGAGATCGAAGGGGACTTCCGGAATAAGTACAATATTAACTTCATTCATGGCGAGAGCGGCATTTGCCGCAATAAAACCGGAGAGCCTTCCCATAACCTTAACCAAACCTATTCCATAGGGAGCTCCTTTGGCTTCCGTATGCGCGCTTCTTATTGCATCGGCTGCAGCGGAAAAAGCCGTTTCCAGACCGAAAGTCTTCTCCACAAAAGATATATCATTGTCGATAGTTTTTGGTATTCCTATTACGGATATTTTTAATTTTCTTTTCGTTATTTCTTCGTATATCTCCTGGGCTCCGCGGAGTGTTCCGTCCCCTCCTATAATAAAAATTATAGAGATACTCATCCTGTCAAGATAGTCGACTATCTCACCGACATCCTGCGGACCTCGTGATGACGAAAGGAGACTCCCGCCCTTTTCATGTATGTCCCGGACAGTCTCCGGAGTCAGTTCCATGGGTTTATAGCCATATTTTGCTATAAAACCGCGGTATCCGTACCTTAAGCCAAGAATAGATTTAACCCTGTACCGGTAGTGCAGTTCCATTACTATGGAACGTATTACATTATTAATACCCGGACATAAACCGCCGCATGTAACAATTCCGGCTTTTACCTTAGAGGGGTCAAAGTAAATCTTTTCTCTCGGCCCGGCCTTTTCGAATGCCAGTAAAGGTTTGCCTTCTTCGAAGATTTTTACAATCTTATCACGATCATTGTAAAGGAGAACAGATTCACTGTTATTTACATAGTTCACAATACTGTCCCCATAAATCGTCGACAGTTGAAACGGGCATTTAACCCGTGCCGGCCCTAAGTTGTCAATTTTTAATTCTTCCCGCTTTATTTTTAAATCTTCCATATCGGTTTTAACCCCATTTTTTCTTTTGCTTCCACAATAGTATTCCCTGCTGTCTGCCTGCACTTTTCCGCATTACTTTCCAGTATTTCAATAATTGCTTTTTTTTCAAGGATTAATTTGCCGTATCTGTCCTGGATCGGATCCAGTACCTGGAACAAATTCTCAAGAAGCTTTTTTTTGCAGTCCACGCAGCCTATCTTAGCTGTTTTACAGCCATGAACTATTTCCTTCCTTTCTTCTTCAGATGTTACAAGCTTATGGTAAGAGAAAATATTACACTTTGCAGGATTCCCGGGGTCGTTTCGTCTTATGCGTGCAGGATCGGTTTTTGCCCCGGCAAGTTTTTTCCATACATCTTCCCTAGATTCCAATAATCCTATTGTATTGTTTCGACTCTTGCTCATCTTAGTCCCGCCGTCTATTCCCATAACTCTCGGTGTTTCCGTTAAATATGCCTCGCATTCGGGAAATGTTTTACCATACCGTGAATTAAAGTGGCGTGCAATTTCGCGCGTAAGCTCGATATGCTGCACCTGATCTTCTCCTACCGGTACAACTTCCGCCTTGTAAATTAAAATATCCGCCGCCTGCAGCACCGGGTAATCGAGTAAACCTACATTTACATTTTTGTTATTATTTCCGGACTTATCCTTGAACTGTGTCATTCTTTCCAATTCACCAAGCGGTGTAACGGTATTAAACATCCATGTTAAATCTGCATGTCCGGGCACTTCCGACTGCACAAAAAGGGTTGTCTTTTCTTTATCGATTCCGCACGCATAGAGATTTAATGCAAGATTAAATATCCTTTCCTGCATATCACCGGGATCGTATGCAATAGTAATTGCATGAAGGTCGACAATACATACGTAGGTGTTATAGTTATACTGCATCGTTATCCAATTCTTGACAGCCCCGAAATAATTTCCGATATGCAGGTCTCCGGTAGGCTGAATTCCGGTAAATAATGTCTTCACTATGCGCTCCTGTCTGTCATACATAATTGCCAGCACCATTATGTATATTCAAGCACGGTACAATTGTCAAGGCATACACATAATATATGACCGGTTGTAAATACGAAACTTCTGCAAATGAATTTTTAATTCCCGGGAATGCTAAAGAATTGACATACATTATATCATACTATAGAATAAAATTAACATCCCGGATTTAAATGAGTGTAATTATGCCTTCGAAAACGAATAGCGATTATCCCGGAGCAAAGGATTTAAACAAAGATCTTAAAAACGGACTCTCGGCGGGTACTTTTTATGCATGTTAATCGACTTAGACATGTTTCAACTGGTTAATAAAAAATACAACAGGAAAACAGGTGATCATATCTTATCGCTTGTAGCAGAGTTTCTGGCAGGGACATTCTTAAAATGGTACAGGATCGGCGGAGAGGAATTCGGTCTGATCATCCATAAGAATAACGGATCTTTTAACGGCGAAAGTATCCGCACCCGAATTCCGCTCTTTATACACGAAAAAACGGGCATACAGATTACAGTATCCGGAGGCGGCATGTATCATCCCGGAG
>QILZ01000099.1 GCA_003233545.1 Spirochaetales bacterium | reverse complement strand
TTCATATTCATAGCTTCTTCCGCGGAAAGGGCGGAGTCCATGCCGAAACCTGCTTCCTTTAAATTAAAGCGCATTATTGTGTGCAGGTCCGGTTCATCGTCGATAAAAAGTATTTTTTTCATTATTCCACTCTGCTGTGTCTTATATCTTTGCCTTTGATAAAATATATAGCATTTTCGGCTATATTTGTTGCAAGATCCGCAATCCGTTCAAAATTGCTGGACATGAGTATAATATCGAGATAAGCTCTTATGTTGGGTGGAGATTCCATCATCATACTTGTCGAGTATGTATAGAAATTCCTTTTCATATCATCTATAACATCATCGTGGCTTAAAACCCACTTCGCTTCCTGTTCGCTCCTCTCGAAAAGTGCTTTATTTGCACTCTCTATCATACGGACCGTCTCCTCTCCCATTCTTATAAGATCGTGTATTGCGTGGGTATCATTAAGGCCGGAAAGCTTAATACGTAAGAAATGATCTTTTAAGTTAATTACCTGATCACCGATCCTTTCCAATTCCGCTGTTGTTTTTAAAATGGCAACAACAAACCGGAGATCGACCTGGGAGGGAATTTTATCCGACAATAACTGAATACATTCCTCGTCGATTAATATCTGATTCTTATTAACCTCCTCTTCGAGGGAGTGAACACGGCTTATTTCCTTTTGATCTGTTCTGGAAAAAGCCGATGTAATGAGTTTTACCATTTCTATGGAAAGGCTGCCCATGTTCTTTATCTTTTCGGAGAGGATATTTATTTTATTCTCTGTACTGTCCGCCGCTTTCATTAATCCTGGTTAATTATATACACAATCCTTAAAGTTTCAATAATAACTTGATAGTCTATTGTATAAAATATGTGTAAAATGCGGTCAGGAGGATGTACAGGTGAAAGAAGATTTTTTAAATGCAGTGAATGCTGCACTGGATGTGCTTAAAAAGCGGGATAAAAAGGAAGTTAAAATATTTCATCACAATGACTGTGACGGGTTAACCTCCGGGGCGATTCTGGAAGCTGCCTTTCTAAGAAGCGGATACCATGTAAACAGATACTGCCTGGAAAAACCGTATCCTTCTGTTTTGCATAAAATATTCGATCGGAAAAATGAATTTATTATCTTTGCCGATTTTGCAGGCAGAATAGCGCCGATAATTTCCAATTTAAACAGGGGAAGAAATCTTGTTTTTATCCTGGATCACCATGTTGCGGAAAGAGCTTCCGACCCTGAGGTTTATAATCTCGATGCTGAACTGTTCGGGCTTAAAGGGGACAGGGACATCTCTGCGTCGGCAGCCTGTTATCTGTTTGCACGTGCCATGGATGATAAAAACAAAGACCTGTCCCGCCTTGGTGCTTTGGGTGCGGTCGGTGACGGTTTTTTTGTAAATGGAAGGCTTGTGAGCGTAAACAGGGAAGTGGCTGTAGAAGCGTCTAAACTCGGATTGTTTAATATCTCGGAAGCGGATAACGGAGAAGAGGAATATACTATCTTTTTTAAGAAAAACGGATACAGGTGCAGAGCTTTAGGTGAGTATCTCGATGTTCTCGGGGGTGTGGGATATCAGAGGGGAGGGCCGAATATGGGAGTCAGGGTATGTCTGGAAGGACCTGATACGGAATTCGATAAATGCGTGGCTGAGCTGCGAAGAACAATGGGAGAGATGTTTTCACGGGAGACAGCCGTGTTAAAAGAGGGAGGATTAAAAAACAGCGGACATATACAGTGGTTTAACCTTAAAAACAGATTTGCCCCTATGGGAGTTAAGATGGTCGGCGTCTTCTGTGAAAAACTTAAGAATGCGGACTTTATAGACCCTGAAAAATACATAGCGGGTTTTCAGCATATTCAGCCGGAAATTCCCGGGCTGGGGAGGATAGAGTTGAATGATACAAAAATATCCATGCGTGTTCCCGAACCGCTTAAAAATGCTATAATAGGAAAAAGAGCATTAGGTCTGGATATACTGCTCCCGGAGGCTACAAACAGGATCGGAGGTTTTTCCGATGCATGTCACAGCCTGACAGCAGCGACGGTCGTTAAAATAGGCGAGGAAGTGCGTCTTATTGAGGAAATGGAGAATATTCTTAAAAAACAGCGGTGATTTTCGCCTGTGAGGTAGAATCAATATGAGTGAATTGGGAAATAGATCGACGTTAATAATTCCCGGCAGAATTATTTTCGGAACGGGAACGATTTCGGAAATAGGTTCTCTTGCCGCAGGTTACGGAAAAAAGGTTTGTATTATATACGGCAGGGAATCCTTTATTAAAAGCGGCAATCTGGACAGGGTAATAGGTTTTCTTACAGCCGGAGGTGAAAAAGTAGAGAAAATCGGAGGTATATCTCATGATCCGGATGAACTTCTTGTGGAGGAAACTGTAGAAAGGGCAAGGCTTTGCAGGCCGGATGTTATCGTGGGAATCGGCGGCGGAAGTGTGATCGATGTGGGTAAAGCGGTATCTATCCTGTTAACGAACCGCGGAAAAGTAGCAGATTACCTCGGAGGAAAAGTATTTACCAGGCCATCGATTCCTTATATAGCGGTTCCGACTACTTCAGGTACCGGTTCCGAAGTAACAAAGAATGCAGTAATAACCGGCAGGAACAGGAGTTTTAAGAAAAGTATAAGAAGTGATTATATGATTCCGAATGCTGCTGTAATCGACCCGTCTCTGACATCCGGTGCGCCTGAATCCGTTACGGTTTCCACCGGTCTCGATGCTCTTATACAGAATATCGAAGCTTTTACGTCTAAGAATGCGGGTCCGATAACGGACACCCTGGCTCTGCATGCGATAGAGTTGTCAGGGAAATATTTAAGAAAGGCTGTTAAGGAACCGGATAACCTTAAGGCCAGGGAGGCGCTTTCGCTGGTTTCCCTCTACGGAGGGATTACCCTTGCCAATGCAGGACTAGGGCTCGCACACGGGCTTTCCCACCCGATAGGAATACATTTCGGCCTTCCTCACGGAAAGGCATGTGCCGTAGTTATGGCAAAGGTTATGGAGTACAATTATTCCGCCCGAAAGGAACGATACGATAAAATCGGCAGCCTGCTTGCAGGGAAACCGGGTATCGATGCTGTCAGTGCTTTTAACGAACTGACCTCCTGTTTTGGCATTTCAACGAGGCTGCGCGATTACGGTATAACGGAAAAGGATATTCCGCTTATTGTAGAAGGATCCCGGGGAGGGAGCAGAAACTACAACCCCGTAGCTTTTGATGATACTGAAGTTGTAAAGATGCTTAAGGAACTGCTCTGATATTTAATATTTAAACGGTTCCTTTTTATTTCCCGTACTTTTTCCAATGATCACCGAATAACAACTCTTCACTGGGAATAACCGGATCTATCGGTTTTGAAACCCATGTGTAATTGAGGAAATGTTTCCATGTGATATTTTCCGATGTTATATTGCCGCCCCATGTTCCGCACCCGAGAGTCATAGAGAAGGGCATCCCATTGTCGTAGTTTCCGCTGTTTCCATAGCTCTGAGGCTGACGAACCATCATTCTGCTTACATGATTTTTCATGGCAAGTTCAAGAATATGTTCATCATTTGTAGAATGAATGCCGCATGAATGACCATAACCGCAGAATCGTGTGATGCGCTCCACATAATCGATTGCCTCGTTAAAGGAACCGTATTTCCACAGTGTAAGTACCGGTGAGAGTTTTTCGCAGGAATAGGGATCTTCCCGTCCGACCTTTTCGCCCAAAACCATAAGGAATTCCGTACCTTCTGGGATTGATATGCCTGCAAGACCTGCAATTTTTTCTGCTGACTGTGCGACAATTTCTTTGTTTAAATGGCTTCCGTCAGGCCACATAACCTTTCTAAGCTGAACTTTCTCATCCATGCTGCATAGATACCCGCTATTGGATTTTAAAGCCTCGATCATTTTATCCCAGATTCCTTCCTGTATCACAACGGAGTTTTCCGAAGAACAGGAAGTTGCATGGTCGAATGTTTTGCCAAGGAATATCTTCTTTGCTGCGTCTTTAATATCGGCGGTTTCATCGACAACTACCGTTGCGTTTCCCGCACCTACACCGTATGCCGGAGTGCCGCTGGAATAAGCGACCTTTACCATGGCAGAGCCCCCGGTAGCAACTACCAGGTCCGCTTCTTTCATAAGCTGTTGTGTAAGCTCCGGTGCAGGTTCTGTTAAACACTGCATCAAATCAGCAGGTGCACCGGCTTTTTCCAGTCCTTTTCTCATATACCCGACTGCCAGTCCTGAACATTTTTTGGAACGGGGATGCGGAG
>QILZ01000050.1 GCA_003233545.1 Spirochaetales bacterium | reverse complement strand
ATACGGGCTTCATCCAGTATTTTCTTAAAAGTTTCTTCATTTTCAAGATCGAGAAGTTTATCTTTCATACGCTTAAGTACTTCAAGTGTAAGATCCTCTTCGCTGTAGAATTTTTTAAGCACGAGCTTTGTTACTTTAGCGTATCCGGTATAACAGGTCCTGTCCCATGCCTTTTTCAGAACAGGCCACCGTTCTTCTAAGGAAAGACTATAATCATTTATAATCTGTATATCCCTGTCGGATGAAGCACTCTGCATATCACTGGTAAAATAACCATTGACCACAACCTGTACCGGGTCGATGTATTTCGGCTTACAGACATCCGAGTGATCGTGACAGTCTATAATGGGCAGTTCTTCTATATACTCCCTCAGTTCATTATAACACTTTGCATTTCCTTTCATACATTACCTCCTGAATATTCTTTACAGGCTTTAAAATTGATTATCCCCGTGTGTAATTATATTATACCGACCCTTATAACATTCCATGACAATTCGGGAAGCCGGGCAGTCAGTATACTGTTCTCGATTTTTACATCCGAATCCGAATAAGGAATGACATTTTCCGGATTTTCTTTACTGTTCCTTGCCTTTATATCTTCATTCCGAAGAATGATATGTTCGATGACTTTAAAAGTATTTAAACTCCGAAAATCACATTCCAGAAGGAGCTGTTCTTTCTGACTTCGGTTTACAGCAAAAATTGTTATCTCGCCGTTTTCCTCATTATAAGTGACAACAGATTCAAGGTAGGGGACATCACCATACTCTTTATTATCATATACCGGGGACGTTACCGGTACATCCAGCGTTACCCCGCGGCCGAATTTCGAAGCATGCATAAAAGGAAAGAATATTGTCTGCCGCCAGGCAGGTCCCTTATCTTCGGTCATAATAGGAGCGATTACATTTACCAGCTGTGCAAGACACGCGATTTTCACCCTATCTGCATGTTTTAACAACGTTATAATTAAGCACCCCACAACAAGAGCATCCTCGAAGGTGTATATATCTTCCAGCTGATGCGGACCGACAGTCCAGGGAACATTATCATTATTCTCTACTTCCGAATGAAACCAGACATTCCACTCATCGAAAGAGATATTAACCGTTTTTCGGCTGCGTTTTTTTGCTCTGGTAAAATCACAGGCGCTTATTGCACCCCGGATAAATTCATCCATACCGAGCGATTGAGCCAGATAAGTCGGAAGATCATCATCTTTATTTCCATAGTATGAATGCAGGGAAATGTAGTCGATCTGGTCATAACAAAGATCGAGCACAGTAGCTTCCCATTGGGGATACATCGGCATTCTTCGGTTGGAGCTGCCACAGGCAACCAATTCCAGGGAAGGATCAAAGAGTTTCATGGCTTTCCCAACCTCGTTTGCCAACCGCCCGTACTCCACGGCGGTTTTCTGTCCTACCTGCCAGGGGCCGTCCATTTCGTTTCCAAGGCCCCACACCTTAAAATTATGCGGTTTATTTACACCATGGGAAATTCTCAAATCACTCCAGTATGTGCCCGACGGATGGTTGCAGTATTCAAGCAGGTTCCTTGCCGCATCTATACCCCGTGATCCGAGGTTAAGAACCATCATGGCCTCCGAGTTTGCCTTTTTTACCCATTCCGCAAATTCATCAACCCCGATTTCATTAGGTTCCAGTGCATGCCAGACAATATCCAGCCGTTTCGGCCTAAGTGCAACCGGCCCTACACTATCCTCCCATTTAAATGCAGAAACGAAATTCCCGCCCGGATAACGTACGATCGGCGTATCGAGCTCTTTGACCAACTCGATCACATCCTTTCGAAACCCATGCTCGTCGGATCCGGGATGACCCGGTTCATATATACCTCCGTATACCGCCCTTCCGAGATGTTCGATGAATGATCCGTAAATACGTTTGTCTATCTTTCCTGAAATTCTTTCTTTATCTATGACTACCCTTGCCTTTAGCATAATTCTTTTACTCTCCTAACCTTTGTAGTTTAATTAAATTAGTTTTTCTTATAAAACTAAAACTCCCCTGTAATAAACTCCCGGAACCGAACCCGTAATGAAAAATACTATACCATTTTAATACCAATATGTCAAATAATATTTTTATAAAAAACGGAATTCCGAATGAAATCTTTTCCCGTCACAATTAACAATAAACAGACAGTTAGTGTATAGCATTATCAATGATTATAACATAGCAGCAGCAATAAGATTAAAATGTTTTTAAAATAAACACCTACTTGATTAAATCATCTAAAATTGGTATTATTTACATCTCGGTAAATGAGAGGGGAGTTAGTATTCGTGAAAATAAAGCCGTTACTGAAAGAAAATATAACCTTAATACTGAGGAATCAGTTGCTGGCCCTCCGTGAAGATAAGTTAATACGCATTTCACCGGAGAGAGTCCTTGCCCAGGAGCTCAATGTAAGCCGGCTGTCATTGAGGGCTGCACTAAAGGTTCTCATAGATGAAGGTTTATTGATACAGAAACAGGGAAGCGGCACATACATTACTCCGGTTGCGGACATTAATTCCATACAGTTAATTGTTGCGCCGGATATAAAAACAAACGATCCGTTTTTTACCGCATTTCTGGCGGAACTCTCCTCATGGCTCTCACGGGAGTCCGTACAACTATCAATTTTTGATCACGATAGAATAAACGGTGCGGCGTCGCATATACCGCTGATAATTGTAGGTCTTCTTAATGCCCGTGCAATTACAAAAATAAAAAATGCTTTTAAATATATAGTAGCTATGCAATGTTATCCCGATGATGAGGATATTTCTCAAATATATTTTGATGATTATAAAATCGGATACATGGCTGCTAAAAAATTTCTTGAATATAACCATAAGCGTATACTTCAGATAAGCGGCCCGGCCAAATATCCTTCCTCTTATTATAGAAGAAAGGGGTTTCTCGATGCACTTGCCGGTACCGATGCAACTGTCAGCGAAATCCCCGGAAAAATGAACTGGAGCTGCGGTTATAAGGCCGGGGAATCGATTATTAAGGATTTTAGCGGCAAGAAAAGGCCGACGGCTATCTTTACAGCCAATGACTGGATGGCTATCGGCTTAATACAAAAACTTACCGAGGCGAGAATAAAAATACCTCAGGAAATATCCATTATCGGATGCGACGATATTCCTCTGGCAAAAGAAGTAGTTCCGGGACTTACCACATTCAGATTCGATTTTAAATGTCTCATCGGTGAGTTAATTTCCGTTTTAAATGAAAAGTATATCAACAAAAATAATATAAGCAAGAAAGTTTTGCTCCCCGCTCCTTATATAAAAAGAGAATCACTGATAAAAATCTAATGGGTTTTTTCCGGGCTATTCCACCCGGAATAAAGTATTGGAGTTAAAATGAACAAAAAAAATCTTGTAATAGGTCTTGATTTTGGTACGGATTCCTGTCGTGCGATTATTGTAGATACGGCAGACGGTAATATTCTTAGCGAATCCGTGGTTAATTATCCCAGGTGGATGAACGGAGAATATTGCGATCCGGATAAAAATCAGTTCAGGCAGCATCCTTCCGATTATCTCGAAGCGATGGAAAAAACAATTTCAAAGGCCCTTAAGGAAATACCCCGCAGTGCATATTCCGATGTAAGAGGAATATCAGCAGCGACAACAGGCTCTACAATTGTTCCGGTTAATAAAGAAGGTATCCCGCTGTCACTGACCGATAAATCTAATAAGAATCCGGATGCAATGTTTATTTTATGGAAGGATCATACGGCAGTCAAGGAAGCCATGGAAATAAACGAATTGGCTCATTCATGGGGCGGAATCGATTATACAAAATACGAAGGAGGAGTTTACTCCGCAGAATGGTTTTGGGCGAAAATCCTGCATACAATAAGGACGGATGAAGAAATCAGCAGATCAGCGTACAGCTGGGTCGAGCATTGTGACTGGATCCCTGCAGTACTTACAGGAAATACAAATCCGCTTAGATTAAAACGGAGCCGTTGCGCTGCGGGACATAAGGCGATGTGGCATCCTTCTTTTACAGGACTTCCGTCCGCTGATTTTCTAAGTAAGCTCGATGCACGTCTGCCGGCATTAAGGGAACGGCTGTACACAGAGACACATACGGCCGATGTACCTGCGGGAACCTTATCCGCGGAATGGGCCGGTAAACTGGGACTTAGAGACGATGTTGTTGTAGGAACCGGCGCATTCGATGCACATATGGGAGCCGTCGGTGGAGGTATTACCCCGGGTACATTGGTAAAAGTCATGGGAACTTCGAG
>QILZ01000373.1 GCA_003233545.1 Spirochaetales bacterium | reverse complement strand
ATATGAGCTTTCCACGGGATAAAACGCTTCCCGGTTCTGCCTGATTTATTTGCAGTGTCAAAAACAGGATAATGATCTTTTTTAAGATGCGGAGCACCCTCCATGGTCATCGTACCACACGCATAGACATCAGCCTTTTCGATTTCCTCTCCGGAAAAGCCGAGGTAGCGAAGCAGATTAAAACCCTTCTGCGTTAATTTTTTTTCAGGAATTTTAAGATCGTTAATCAGGAATTCTTTTTCCGGAAGCCCGGGCGAAAAAGCAAAACGGATGGAAAAGGAATTGCGGACGGAACTTTCGATTTTAGAAAGAACAGAATCGGAAAATCCTTTTTTCTTAAGTGCATTGTAAGATACTCCCGGCGCACCTTTTAATGTACCGCGTCCAACACAGTAGTGGATAATGTCATCGATCTCCGCCCTGCCGTATCCGAGTTTTTTTAAAGCGGGGGGAATGGAAGAATTAATTATCTTAAAGGAGCCTCCTCCTGCAAGCTTTTTGAATTTTACCAGTGCGAAATCAGGTTCGATACCCGTTGTATCACAATCCATCACAAGACCGATGGTTCCCGTGGGAGCAATCGCACTTACCTGGGCATTTCTGTATCCGTACTTTTCGCCCAGGCTTAAGGCATCGTCCCATACTTTACATGCTGCGTTTAAAAGACCGGGAGGGCAGTATTCCGGGTTTATTCCGCGGGGGGCTACCGATAAACCTTCATATTCCGAACCGGGTGAATTGTACACAGCTCTTCTATGATTTCTGATTACCCGCAGCATATGCTCCTTATTGTCATTGTAATGTACAAATGTTCCAAGCTGTGATGCCATTAAAGCGGATGTTGCATAGGCTTTACCCGTAAGTATTGCCGTAAGTGCGGCGGCAATATTCCTGCCCTCTTCACTGTCATAGGGAATACCCATGATCATAAGCAGGGTTCCGACATTTGCAAACCCGAGACCCAAAGTTCTGTATTCATAGCTCTTCCGTGCTATCTCTTTACTGGGGAATTGAGCCATCAGCACACTTATCTCTAAAATAATTGTCCATATGTAAACGGCATATTCCAGATCGTCGATTAAAAAACGGCTGGTTTCCTTATCATAAAATTTAAGGAAATTTATAGACGCAAGATTGCATGCCGTATCATCCAGAAACATATATTCGGAACAGGGATTGGAAGCCCGAATCTCCCCGTCTGCAGGACATGTATGCCATTCATTCACCGTAGAATGAAACTGCAGACCGGGATCTGCACAGTTCCATGCGGAATAGGCTATTCGTTCCCAGATATCACGCGCACGCACAGTACGCTTAACATCGCCGTTCGTCCTATTGATAAGCGCCCATTCTTTATCATCGATAACCGCCTTCATAAACTCCGTTGTAAGACGTATGGAATTGTTGGATGATTGGCCGCTTACCGTATTATAGGCCTCTTTATCCCACTCCGTATTGAGCTCCTTAAACCGATAGCTCTTTACCCCCTGCTTTGCAAGCTGAATAAGCTGATGTATAAAAGCGGCGGGAACCTCATCCTCCAGTGCATTTCTGATTGCACTGTACAGTACGGAATTCTCCTGCGGATCAAAACGGTTGCCGTTTAATTTGTCGGAATTCGTCCAGCAGGCATCGATTATGGAAATACTGTGCTTCCTTAATATTCTGCTTCCTGTTGCCATAGCAGCTACTTTCTGTTCTTCCAGAACCTTCCAGTCTATGAAATTTTCTATATCGGGGTGGTCTGCATCGAGAGACACCATCCTTGCCGCCCGTCGTGTTGTACCGCCGCTCTTTATAGCGGAAGCCGATCTGTCCCCTACTTTGAGAAAAGATAAAAGCCCCGAAGAAACACCACCCCCGCTTAACGGTTCATCCGAGCCCCTTAATTTCGAATAATTCGCACCGGAACCCGAACCATACTTAAAGAGCCGTGCCTCCTTTGTAATCAGATCCATAATTCCGCCCGGATTTACCAGATCATCTTCCACGTCGAGGATAAAACACGCATGAGGCTGAGGACGCTCATAAGCACTCTTTGACTTTTCAAGCTCACCTGTTTCAGGGTCCACATAAAAGTGCCCCTGTGAAGGGCCTTCTATTCCGTAAACCGTGTAAAGCCCTGTGTTGAACCATTGAGGTGAATTGGGGGATGCCATCTGGCGGGCAAGCATATAGCATGCCTCATCGTAAAAAATCTTAGCATCTTCTTCCGTATCGAAGTATCCGAACCGCTTCCCCCAGTCCGCCCATGTATGGGCCAGCCGGTGAAACACCTGGCGTGCATCGCTTTCGCCGCCTTTTTTATTTTTTCCGGAAGGCACACCGGTCTTCCGAAAGTATTTCTGCGCTATAATATCCGTTGCAATCTGAGACCAGAAAGAGGGAACCGTAACATTATCCTGATGAAAGATAACATTCCCCTGCCTGTCCCTGATTTCCGAGATTCTTTTTTCGAATTTTATTCCTCTGTACGGTCCTGACTCTCCGGTCGTAAAGTGCCTTTGAATTTGCATAGTCCCCTCCCAAACACTGCAAATAATTATGAAATGTTTTCAATACAAGCAGATAGGCTTTACAAGCAGTAGTACGCGGATAAAGAATGCAAGTCTTAACCTGTCTCGTTTTTCTCCGCTTTTTAAGCGGGATATCGTAGAAAAAAAGTATAAAAAATTATGGATATAAAAGCAACAAAATGAGAAAAATATTTTTAAGAAAAATCACTTAATTCCGAATAGAGCCTGACAATCATGAAACAGGGCATCCTTTTTAAGTTCCTTAAAAAAGTTATTTTCGTAGTATTCGGCATCCTCTTTTTTTAAACAGCTGTACGGAATAATTTTTTCGTAAAGCTCCTTTTTCGTATCCGTAAATACTCCGAAACCAAGTTTTTCCGCCAGCAAATCGGCTACCGAAACGGTTATTACCAGGCTCTTATAAGGAGAAGTTATGTTGAGGCTTCCATGCTCCATAGCGGTATCGAAATACTGCCTCGGGAAATTCCACTTCTCGAGAATTGCGGCACCGACTTCCCTGTGGTCGGATCCGAATTCATTCCTCTCCATTTTCTCTAAGAACCTGCCCGTTTCCTGCTCTGTTTTCAGAATTTCCATATACTTTTTACTGTCATAGTTAAAGAATACAGCCTGCCCGATATCATGCAGAAGACCGCTTAAAAAGGCCTCTTCCGCCATATTATTCTTTCTGCAGCGTATCGCTATATTTTTCGCAAAAAAAGCGGTGATAAGGCTGTGCTTCCAGAAAGAATTATGAAATACCGATTTCTTCATTCTTAAAAAGAAATTGGATGCGGTAACAAGCAGAACAAGGCTTTTTATATTTTTAAAACCGAGGAGAGTTATTGCCATCTGCAGATTCTTAATCTCCCTCTGCCTTGCATACAGTGCCGAATTTGCAATTTTTAATATCTTCGCTGTTAAGCCGGGATCTACTTTTATTATATTTTCCAGTTCCTTAAACGAAATATCAAGACTGTCTTCCGCTATACTTAAGATCTTAGAGGCCACTTCCGGTATAACGGGAAGGTCTTTCATGTACTGTATATATTTAATTGGCAACTGATTATCCTCCTGAATTTTCTGCATGTTTAAACTCTATATTAAAATCATCGCCGCCTCTGACACCTGCATTTTCCCATAGATACCTCTGCAGTTTCTCATAGGTCTTTTTAAAATGATCGGGATACAGAGCTAAAAAATCATTTAACAGTTTATCCTTTTTATTATCATAAAATTTAACCATCTTCGGAATAATGTAATTTTTGTAGTATCTTACCGCTTCCCTTTCCCTCTGCTGAAAGAGATATGCCTGAAATTCATTTACAACAAGATACTTATTATTAATATCGTACTTTTTCCAGTCAAGAAACAGTTTCCAGAACTTTTTTTCCGTACCGGACAGCATATCCCATACTTTAAAGCACGACTTTCTGTATTTCGGAACAGAAAAGAATATACCATGAAAACTTTCATGAGTTAACAGCAGTTTACGCAGGAAAGGAGATGAACTCCGTGATATCGATATAAGTCCTCCGGTACCCGGCACAACATTATCTTCTTTTACTTTTATTATCCCGTTTTTTATCAGAATCTTCTTAAGCCGTTCTTCCGCCGGAACGAGTCCGATATTCTCCTGTCCGGCTTTATTAAAAAAATCGGCAAGATCTACAGCTCTGTAGTCATGGGCATTGTATCCGTGCAGGTTCGTGATTATTTTTTCATCGGGGATCGTACCCGCAAACCCCTTCTTCTCCACAAAAAAAG
>QILZ01000238.1 GCA_003233545.1 Spirochaetales bacterium | reverse complement strand
GTTTTTTCCGATAAAAACGATTCTATCCTTCCTTCCTTTACCCTGAACTATGGCCATACCGTTCTTTAAATCCACATCACCGGTATTAAGTGCCGTTGCCTCCGATATTCTGCATCCGGTAGAGTATAAAAATTCAAATATGGTCTTATCCCTTAAGCCCCAGAAATCTTTAAAATTATGGGACAGCATTTTATCTATCTCATCCTCGAACAGAAACGAAGGCAAATGCCTGCCTGTCTTTAAACTGCGAATCCCGTTAACGGGATTTACATCCAGGACCTTCTGTTTTCGTAGGAAATTAAAAAAACCTTTTAAAGCGGACATACTTCGGTTAATAGTTCCTGCAGACAGCTTTTTTCCGGAAAGCTGTGATATATAACCACGCAGATCATCCGGCCCGATATCGTTTATCTCTTTACCTCTCGTTTTTAAGAATACTATAAATTCTTCGATATCTCTCCCGTATGCCCGAATAGAATGAGACGACAGATTCTTAACACTACGCAGGTACTCGATATACTGTTTAAGCATTTTGATCCTCTACTTCCAATGTATGCAGGTAATCACAATCCGGGTTTATGCAGGATTTATACGTTCCCCGCTGTTTATCATATTTTTCCACTAAAAACCGCCCGCATTTCGGACATTCCTGATTTACAGGCTTATAATATGTAACAAAGTCACATTCGGGATAATTCGTGCAGCCGTAAAAGACCTTGCCTCTTCCTTTTCCCTTCTTGCTTCTTCTCTCGACAATTTTTCCATTACAGCCCGGCACGGGACAGTCTGCAAGCGACAGAGGCTTTGTGTTTTTGCATTCGGGAAAACCCGAACATGCAAGGAAAAAACCATATCTTCCCAGCTTTTTTACCATGGGCTTTCCGCAAAGCTCACATGTGTGTTCTGTTTTCTCATCGAGGACACCCTTAAGCGACTCCAGGGTTTCAAGTGCATAATCGATCTGCTTTTTAAAGGGAAAATAAAAATCTCTGATCATTAAATGCCAGTCCGTTTTGCCCTCTTCCACGAGGTCGAGCTGTTTTTCCATGGTAGCGGTAAAATCCGCATTAATAACGCCGGTAAAAGATTTCACAAGGAGCCCGCTGATTATTTTACCCAACTGAGTCGGCACAAGCTGTTTATTTATGCGTCTGACATAGTACCTGTCAAGGAGAACAGAAATAATCGGCGCGTATGTCGAGGGTCTTCCGATTCCGAGTTCTTCCATTGTTTTCACTATGGAAGCATCCGTATAACGTGAAGGACCCGAAGTAAAATGCTGCTCGGGATGATATTTTTCACATTCGACCGTTTCTCCTGTTTTAAGAACGGGAAGTTTTTTATTCTTCTCCTTAACAGCGAGCAGCTTTAAAGCCTTCTGAAAACCTTTTTTAACAATAACGGTTGCGGATGCCCTGAAAACAGCACCTCCTGCACTTAATTCGACTGCTGTCGTTAAACTCCGGGCATTTTTCATCTGCGACGCAACAAACCGTTCCCATATGAGCGAATAAAGTTTAAATTGTTCGGATGTTAAGTACTTTTTAATCTCAGCCGGATTCTTGGCCGTATATGTAGGGCGGATAGCCTCGTGAGCATCCTGGGCACCCTTCTTCGCTGCATAAACAACAGGTTTATCAGGCAGTTCGCCCGGAAATGTCTCTGCAATATATTTTCTGACATCAGCAACCGCCGCTGATGATAATCTAGTGGAATCCGTACGCATATAGGTAATAAGACCGATTCTCTGCGAAGCAATATTTATGCCTTCGTAGAGCTGCTGGGCGATCCTCATTGTTCTCCTCGAAGTAAAACCGAGCCTGTTTGCAGCAGCCTGCTGCAAAGTCGATGTGGTAAAAGGCGCCCTCGGCCTTATAGTTTTCTCTGTATTTTTAACATCCGAAACCTTAAAATCTTTTACGGCTTTAAGTTCATTAACAATCTTTGCAACATCTTCGTTACTCTTTATCTCCGGTTTTTTACCCTGCCACTTTACTAATCTTGCAAGGAAAAGAGATTTTCCCTTTTTAAACTCGCCTTCCACTGTCCAGTATTCTTCCGGAATAAAATTTTCAACTTCAGTTTCACGTTCACAGATAAGCCTTAAGGCAACAGACTGTACCCTGCCTGCCGACAAACCGTTCTTAACCTTTTCCCAGAGTACCGGTGATAAATTATACCCCACGAGTCTGTCCAGTATTCTCCTCGCCTTTTGTGCATTTACTTTTGTCAGATTGATACTGTCAGGATTTTTTACCGCATTTTTTATTGCTTCCGGAGTTATTTCATTAAAAACTATTCTACGTATATCGATATTCCCGTTTTTCTTTTCGATTGCATTTTTAATATGGTATGCGATTGCTTCACCTTCCCTGTCATTATCCGATGCAAGAAGCACCCTGGAAGATTTTTTTGCCTTCTGAACAAGGTTCTTTAATATCTTTGCTTTTCCTCTCACAGTTATGTATTCGGGTTCAAAATCGTGATCGATATCTATTGCCATTCTCGACCTCGGCAGATCGATAAGATGTCCCATGGAAGCTTCCACCTTATAACCTCTGCCGAGATATCTCTCTATAGTTTTAGCCTTTGCGGGTGATTCGACAATTATTAATGTTCCCGTACTATTTTTAGCCATTCCAAATCCTTCAAGATATATTATTTATCATTGTTTCCCGCACACCGTAAAGTTCTCTTCTCATAGATTCCGCAAGTTCGGCGGCAACGGATTTTACCGTATCCGTTTTTTCGGAAACTTCCCGGCTCACCTGCATCCTGCAATCGACCAGTCCCGGAATCTGAGCCGCTGATTCTATAGCAGGCGCCCCTTCCTGATATAACAGCCTTGTTCCCCTGCCCTGCTGTCCGCAAAGTCCTGCTTTATGGACGTAAAGATCCCTCCCCTGTTCAAGTGCAAAATCAGCTGTAATCAGAGCACCGGATTTTTCAGGAGCCTGTACAATAATCACTGCTGCCGAAAGACCGCTTATAATTCTATTCCTTTCGGGAAAATGGTACTTTAAAGGCGGCTCTCCGGGCGGGTATTCACTTATTAAAGCTCCGTTACTTAAAAGTATTTCTATTCCTATCCGTCTGTTGGAAGAAGGGTAAACAAAATCGATACCGTTACCAAGCACTGCCAGCGTACAACCGCCCCTCTTAAGTACTCCAAGATGAACCTCTGCATCTATGCCCCTTGCAAGCCCGGACACGACTGCCGTATCGCAGCCGGCAAGCTCGTATGCAAGCGTATTCGCCGCTCTTCTCGCCCCTCCTGTCGGCCTGCGTGTTCCCACAACAGCAAAGAAAGGCCTGTCGAACACCGGTATCCTTCCGCGATAAAAAAGAACAAAAGGAGGATCGTATATTTCACGAAGCTGCGGAGGATAATCCGTATCCCAATAAAAAGTGTAGCTAATTTTTCCTCCGGTCAAGTTTTTTATATCATTTTCCGCAGACTTAAGATATTCCCCGGGAATCCATGCTGCACGAAATCTTCTCCCTATAAGATATTCCACACTTTTCTTTTTTAAGCTGAAAATATCTACCGGATCCTTTACGAATTCCACCAAACTTATCTTTTCATACGGACGAAGGAATCCTATCCGGCTGACAGCCAACATGAAAAGATCATTATTTTTTTCCATAAATCTCCGCCTCTACTTTTTCTTTATCCTCATAAGCCCTTTTCTTTCTGATTTTGGAAGCCGAACTTTTAATAATTTTATTGTATATCTCTACCGCTCTCTCATACTGAGACAGGTCATAATAAACCCGTGCCAGCACAAACATGGCACCCATATTTTCCTTTTCCTTTTTTAGCAGTCTTTTAAGAAGAGGAAGGGCTTTTTCAGGCTTATTCAGCTCGAATGTATACAGTATGGAAAGACCGTATAAAGCATCCGAATATGCAGGGTCAAGGCTCAGCGCATGTTTGTAGTACTTTTCTGCCGCTAACATATAACTGTCTCTTTCACTTTGTTCTACCTGCGCCCTTGACAGATATCCGTAGCTCACCCCTGTAAGATAGAATAAAATCGGATTTTCCGGATATATTGCCAGAGCCTTTTTAAGACTTGCAGCGGCTTCTCCGTACATTTTCTCATACATATATCTAACAGCGAGCATCTTATAGTAAATTCCCAACTGTTCCGATGCACGTACTGTCCTTTCCACCTCTTTCCGGTACTTGCTAATCCCTTTTTTCAGCTCCTCTATAGATCTCTTTGATGATTTCTGCCCCTTATAACCCTTCTTTTCCAGTTTTAAAAGATTATCGAAATAGTATGATTTTTT
>QILZ01000020.1 GCA_003233545.1 Spirochaetales bacterium | reverse complement strand
GTTTCCCTGTTGTAAGTCCAGGAATTTAACCTTCTTTTTCCCTGTTATCACGGCGTTCTTAATAAGCAGATCAAAGAGTTTTTTCTTTGCGATATCATCTTTCAGGTTATCCATAAGCTTATTGCCTTTAAATCTTCCCTTTAAATCTTCAAAAGACATATTGTTTGCTTCCGCTTCTTTTTTTATCTCTTCATCGGCTTCTTCATCGGAAATCTCTATTTTTTCTTTCTTTATGAGTTCGTGCACTACAAGGGCCTCTTTTAATCCCTTTTCCGCTGCCGGTTTCCACTCCTCCAGGAGAGTTTCTTTGGTCTTGCCTTCTCTGCCCAGAACTTTTAAAACAGCAGCTTCTTCCGCCTGGAATTGTGCCACAAAATTATCCCATCGTGAAGAAAGCTCAAAATCGATCATTGCGTTCGGAACTGATATTTTAGAATGAGCAATGATCTCTTCCAATATCTTTGCTATTTTTTTATTCTTTATAATGGTTTCGGCTGAGCTTTTCAGTTTCTCCTTAATATCTTTTTTAAGATCTTCTAAAGTTTTGTATTTATCGCTTATGTCCTGTGCCAGTTCGTCGTTTATTTCAGGTACCTGTTTTTCTTTGACATTTCGAATTTTAACTTTCAGGTTAATTGTTTTTCCGGCAAGTTCTTTTGTTTCGAAATCATCGGGATATGTTTTTTTTATAATCTTTTCGTCATCTTTTTTCATTCCTGCTATATCGTCGTCGATCTTATATAAATTGTACCCTGTGCCTACCTGAAAAACAAAAGATTCCCTTTTTGTATTCGGAAGCTCCTCTCCTTTTTCATCTACCTCCGAATAATCGATGGTAACAATATCATCCTTCGATACGACAGGTTCTTTCTTTTCGATAACAAGTGCATTCTGATCCTGGAGTGTTTTTAATTCCCTGTCGATATCCGTTTTTAATACCTTTGTTTCCAGTTCTTCCACTTCTATATTTTTATATTCGCCTACTTCTATTTCCGGAAATGTGTCGTACTGAATGGTAAAAGAAAAATCTTTGCCCAGTTCAAGTTTATCTTCGGTATTTACATCCGGTGTTCCGTAAGAAAGCGGTCTTTTTTCCGCATTTTCCAGAGCCTGAGTGATACTTTTTTCTATTATCCTTTCAGCCGTTTCATCGAGCAGGGAAGAGCCTAATTTCCTTATAAGTATGCCAGGGGGCACTTTACCTTTTCGAAATCCCTTTACCTGAACTTTTTTGCAGTATTCCCCGACAAGAGAGTTGTACTCTTTTTCTATCTCATTGTCCGGAACATTTATCTGCAATTTTACTGCGGAATTTTCCAGTATTTCAGTTTTTATTTTTAAATCCACCTCTGACTCCTTATACCTGTTATTATACGTGTAATAAAGCTTTTATAACAGGTTTTATCTAAAAATGTAAAGAAAAAGCGACCCATTTTTCGGATCGCTTCTTATAAGTTATTAAGCGGGAAACGGGACTTGAACCCGCGACGTCCACCTTGGCAAGGTGGAGCTCTACCACTGAGCTATTCCCGCCTGTATTTTCATAACCGATAAAATACCTCTTAAACCCGGTACCGATAACAAGTGCGAGAGAAGGGACTCGAACCCTTATGCCTTTAAGGCACCAGATCCTAAGTCTGGCGTGTCTGCCAATTTCACCACTCTCGCAGGCATTATATCGATTATAAGCCTTAAGGTCAATATCGACCTTAAGGCTTTATGAGCCGTGAAGGGATCGAACCTTCGACCCGCAGATTAAGAGTCTGCTGCTCTCCCAGCTGAGCTAACGGCCCACAATATCTCCGCGCCCGGCAGGATTCGAACCTGCGACCTACGGATTCGAAGTCCGGCGCTCTATCCAGCTGAGCTACGGACGCACTGTACTTAATATATACAG
Source organism: Spirochaetales bacterium (assembly GCA_003233545.1). Classification (GTDB taxonomy): domain Bacteria; phylum Spirochaetota; class Spirochaetia; order SZUA-6; family SZUA-6; genus SZUA-6. Next base: position 2,410 of record QILZ01000020.1, on the reverse strand, counting down.
AACAATTAATTGATAATTCAGACTGACTGCTTTAGCCTGCTTATATTCAGTCTTGGGTGGGTGATGGGGCTCGAACCCACAACAACCAGATCCACAGTCTGGTGCTCTGCCTATTGAACTACACCCACCATATGTTATGAAAAAGATCACGCAATGCTGCCACAATATGCAAAAATAATGGCTTTTTGTCAAGTTTTATATCCTACACGTCCAGCAGGATTCGAACCTGCGACCCACAGCTTAGAAGGCTGTTGCTCTATCCAGCTGAGCTATGGACGTATCTCGGGATGAGAGGATTCGAACCTCCGATCTCCTGCTCCCAAAGCAGGCGCCCTAGCCCCTAGGCTACATCCCGTCCTGACAGAAAACGAATATATATATTTTTAAACACATCGTCAAGCAGGTTAACTTAAGTTCCCGTCAGGATGAATGTTGTATCCGGACATTTAATCTAAAAGGGCCTTGAGGAATTTCTGTCTGTCTGTGCCTTCCTTTAGAACGACGAGAAGTGTATCTTCTCCTCCGAGAGTACCGATAATTTCGGGAAGATTAAGTTCGTCTATTGCAAAGGCGACACCGGTCGCATGACCGAGTTTTGTTTTTATTACTGCAAGGTTCCCGGAGAATTGCACTTTTACAATTCCGCGTTTTATATCATCTCTTATAAACGGCTCGGGCATCTTTTCCAATTCCCGTTTTACAGCATAAATATAGCCTTCCGCCACATCGGGAATTCTTGCAATACCCAGCATCTTTAGATCCCGTGAAAGTGTAGCCTGTGTTACATCTATACCTGCAAGCTTAAGCCTCTGCTGAAGTTCTTCCTGGTTGTGAACTTTTTCATCCTGCAGTATAGATAGTATCAATCTTCTTCGTGATTCCTGGCCTGTCAGAATAACCTCCTTTCGATACTTTAATAAACTATATTATAATAGATTTATCGTATCATTTTCCACTGTTTTTATCATTATATTTCCAAAATAGTGCGGAGTAAGTTATAATGATGACTGAAAAAGATTTTATGCGGAGAAAAAGAGTATGGATAATAAAGATATTGCTGCCGTGCTTAAAAAGATTTCTGTTTTTAAGGAACTTAAAGGTGAAAACCCATTTAGAATAAGAGCTTTTGCTCAGGCTGCAAGAGTTCTGGAAAAAATAAACGGAAGTGCCGAAGAACTTTACAGGCAAAACAGACTTAAGGAGATTAAAGGAATCGGGAAGCAGATAGCTTCGGTTATAGAGGAAGTTTTAAGAACCGGAAAGTCTTCTGTTCTTAAGGAACTAAAGGATTCTTTTCCCGAAAGCATCGATGACCTTCTTAAAATCCCAGGAATGGGACCGAAAAAGGTAAGGGTAATATGGGAAAAGCTGGGTATTTCCAATACCGGAGAATTGGAATATGCCTGCCTGGAGAACAGGCTGGCAGCCCTCGAAGGTTTCGGACAGAAAAGTCAGAAAAAGATTCTATCGGCAATAGATTTTATCAGGAAGAATAGTGAGATGCGTCTTCTCCCGGAGGCCGAAGATATCGCCTGCAGGGTAGTGGCTTCCCTTAGAAGCAAAGGTCTGTTTAAACGTATAGACATTACAGGGAGTTTAAGAAGAGGCGGGACTGTCTTTAAAAGCATAGATATACTGCTTATACCGGAACAGGGAACAGGTAAGGATACATCGCTTATAGAAGAAACAGCAGCATCGCTTGCAGATACAGGTTCGGGTTCCGGGAATGTATCCGGATTGTTAAAAAAGTCCGGTTCTGCGAAGATTTCGATAAAAAGGGAGGGATTACAGGTGGATTTTCGAATGGCGGATGAGTTTTGCTATCCGGCAGCTCTTCGGTATTTTACAGGTTCAAGGAAGCATAATGCGATTTTAAAAGAATTTGCCGGTAAAAAGGGAATTGAAATAAATAAAAACGGCCTTTTTAATGCCGGTGAAAGGATTAACATAAAAACCGAGGCTGAGATATATAAAGCACTAGGTCTTGCATGGATTCCTCCGGAACTTCGCGAGGGTTGTGAAGAAATAGAAGCTGCGGCAAAAGGCGGGATTCCTCCGCTTGTGCTGGATTCCGATATAAAAGGAATGATACATGTACATTCCGCTTATTCGGATGGTTCGTGCAGCATAAAAGAACTTGCCGAGGCTTGTATTTCCGGGGGATATTTATACCTCTGTTTAAGCGACCATTCACAGTCGGCGTTTTATGCGGGGGGCCTCTCCGAACCGGAAATTATACTGCAGCTGGATGAAGTAAAAAAACTGAACAGAGAATTCGTCCCTTTTAAGATATTTTGCGGCATAGAATCCGATATACTGCCGGATGGGAACCTGGATTACAGTGATGAAATTTTAAGCAGGCTCGATTTCGTTATCGGTTCCATACATTCCGGTCTTAATATGACGGAAG
>QILZ01000377.1 GCA_003233545.1 Spirochaetales bacterium | reverse complement strand
CCATACGGCGCTATATCAACCCTTTTCCCTTGCAGGGATTTAAACCTGGTTTTCGGTTCGGACAGAATAATATTAGATTTTCTAATGCCTGTCCGGTCAAGAGAAAAATGTCTTTTCTTTCCTGTAAAGTTTAATGCTATAAAGATACTCTGTTCAGCGGTTTCCCTGAAGAAGGAAAATACACCTTTGGGAGAGCTTAAGTTCTCTCTGTAGGTTCCCTGTCTTAGAGCATTATTTTTCTTTCTTATCCGGATAAGTCTTCTGTAAAAATTAAGAATGGAATCCGGGTCATTGTTCTGTATTTCGACATTGACCTTTTTATAATCGGGGTTAGCCTTATTCCATGGCTCTCCGGTCGTAAACCCTGCATTCATGTCGGCAGTCCACTGCATGGGTGTCCTCTCACCGTCGCGTCCCGGATGGAAAGGCCAGTATCTCCTCCCTAATGGATCCATGAGTTCGGATCTTTTTAGTCTGATGTTTTTCATCCCTATTTCTTCGCCGTAATAGAGGAACGGGGTTCCTCTAAGTGTAAGAAGCATTGCCGCTAAGACCTTTGCCTTGGGAATAGTCTGTTTCCCTTTTGCATAACGGCTTAAATGACGTATTTCGTCATGATTGGAAAGCACATAGACGGGCCACCCCTTTCCCTGTAAGACATCTTCCCATTTTTTAACTTCATCTTTGAATTTCTCAGCGCTGAAATTTGAATACATGAAAGAAAAATCGAAGGCAGCATGAAGGCCATCCCCGTTTTCACCGAGATAAACGGCTGCATTTTTTGCGCCATTTGAGTAATCGGATGGCTCGAGCGCCACTTCCCCTATAAGTACCCTGTCTTTATATTGGTCGGTAAGTTTCCTCATGGCCTTTGCAATATCAACCGCCTCGGGCCGATCCTTGTCGTATATATGGTGCTGCATATCATAAGGCCTGCGGCCGATACAATGCGGGTTGTTTCTTAATTCTTTATCTTTTATAGTCCAGTTTATAACATCGAGCCTAAAACCGTCCACCCCTTTGTCGAGCCAGAAGGCCATGTCAGAGAGCACCGCCAGCCTTACTTCCGGGTTTCTCCAGTTAAGGTCCGGCTGTTCGGGAAAACCTGTATGATAGTAATATTCTTTTGTTTTGTTGTCCCATTCCCAGGCGCTGCCTCCGAAAACACTTAGCCAGTTATTGGGGTATTTCCTTCTTCCGGGGCTCTTCTGCCATATATACCAGTCCCGTTTCGGATTAGACCTGCTTAAACGCGACTCAAGAAACCATGGATGAAGGTGCGATGTATGATTAGGCACCATATCCATTATGATTTTTATTCCTCTTCTATGCGCTTCCTTTAAAAGCCTGTTAAAGCTTTCCATGGTGCCATATTGGGGATCCACATCCCGATAATCCATTACATCGTAACCAAAGTCATACTGAGGAGACGGATAAAACGGGTTTATCCATATTGCATCTATGCCCAAAGAGTCCTCTGTACCGTTATTTAAATAATCAAGCTTTTCGGTGATACCATCGAGATCGCCGATGCCGTCTCCATTCGTATCTAAAAAACTTCTGGGATAGATCTGATACACCACTGCATTTTTAAACCACCCGGAATCCATATTTAACTCCTCCTTTTACTAAAAGTATTTCCCCGATTCACAGGCCAATATTCTTTCATCTGCGTGTGCTTGTAATTTTACCGGATTTTTATGCCTTTATTCAACAAAATGGGAACAAAAGAAGGTGAAGTTCAATCCTGGCATCTTCATGATTTTATAGACCTTTATAGAGAGTGGAATTTTAGTACGGACGGGGTATTGAGGCAAATTAGAATATAAGCGATAAATAGGCATGAACTATCTTTTTATAATTACGCATGACATAGGAAGGCGCTACGGCTGCTATGGAAATAGTGAAATAAAAACACCAAATATTGACAGGCTGGCGAAAGAATCTGTCCAGTTTAACAATCATTTCTGCCAGTTTCCCCTCTGCGGCCCTTCAAGGGCCAATATATTCAGCGGAATCAGGCCTCTTTCCACTTTAAGGTTTGACAACGAACCTTTCTTCCCGAATTTTAGAAAAAAAATGGGCTCTCCTTTTAAAACACTCCCCCAAATTTTCAGAGAAAAGGGGTATAATACCTTTGGGGCTGGCCTTGTTTTTCACGATGTTGATGATCCTCCTTCCTGGAGCGATCCGTTCCGGAAACCGGAACTTCCGAAGAATGTTCCGGCGGGAATGCAGGTTTTTAATGAAAACTCGCCGAATCCATGGGTAAACATCGAATCGTTTGAGCTCATAAAGAAAAGAATAGAAAATTTAAAAAGCAGGGGTGCCGGGGAAGAGGAAATATTTACTCCCGGGGGTCTGAGAAAGGTAAAAGGTCCTGCTGTTGAACGGGGAAATGTGGATGATGATGTTTACTTCGACGGGCAGACTACTGAAAAAGTGCTTAGATACATAGGCAGCTATAACAACACGAAACCCTTTTTTGTTGCAGCAGGCTATACCGCCGGGCACCTCCCGTGGAACTCGCCTGCAAAATACTGGGACCTCTATGACAGGAAATCCCTTACCCTGCCTGTAAACGGAGAGCCGCCGAAAGACAGCCCTGAATGGGCAATGGGGGATTCCGAGCCTGCTCAGTACTACACCCAGCACGGATATGAAGAACTGTGGCGGGCTGACAGAGAGCAGTCGATGGAACTAATGCATGGCTATTACGCTTCCATAAGCTATATCGATGCAATGGTGGGAAAACTCATATTTATGTTAAAGAGCAAGAGGCTTTATGAAAGCACAGCAGTGATACTGGTAAGCGATCACGGTTTCCATACTGCAGAACACGGTTACTGGGGAAAACATAACTTGTGGGATAAGTCGCTTCAGGTACCGCTTCTTATAAGACTGCCCGGGAGTTCATCCGTTAAGGAGTCCATTAATGCGGTACCGGGCATAAGAGAAAAGGGCCTTACAGAGCATGTTGATATCTTTCCGACACTCTGTGATATTGCGGGAATTCCTTTTCCTGCTTATCTTCAAGGGCAGAGCTTGCTTCCTCTAATCAAAGACCCTGAGGCTGCCGGCAAAAAAGCTGTATTTTCTCACAGAAAACACCAGTGGCATGACAGGATAAAGGCATACTCTATTGCTCACAGTGTAAGAACAGAAAAATACAGATACACTGAATATCCGGATAAAGACGGCAAAGCCCTGTATAAGGAACTCTTTAACTACGGAAAAGACCCGCTTGAAAGTGAAAACCTGGCTTTTGAGGTAAAATACAGAGATATCTGTAAAGAACTTGAGAATCTGATAGATGAAAAATTAAAAAGACGACCAAGCTAACCAGCGCCGATGGTCTCGACCAAAGGGAGAGATTCAGCATTGGTTTTTGCTACAATACACATAATACCTCATTTATGATTTAATTGCAAAAACCATGACGAAAATCGGTGTCTGGTTCAGCGTCATGTTAGCCCTTGTCCTTTTATACTTTCCAACATATTTACAAACTCTACAGCATTAAATACAGGTATATCAGAAGCTTTAAATCCACTCACATCCCTTGTAATTATATATTCTACTCCAACATTATTTCCACCTTCATATAATACAGCATCCTCAAAATCTACAAATCCAGACTTTAAAGCACCTTCTAAAATCATCCTATTTACAGGAATTATCTCAAAAATAGAGAGCAAAATCTCTATTTTATCTGCCGCTATATCCCTTCCAAGACCCTTTTGTAAAAGGTAATATATTGTTGTTATTGTAGTTGCACCTAAATAACCTATTATTTCTGACTCCTCCACTTTGCTCATTAAATATGTAGCTGCTTCTGCAAAAGGTTCTCTGCCCAACAAAACATCAAGAATTACATTTGTATCAAATAGAACTTTCATAAATATTTTTCTTCCAGATGTTTTTTATAATCACTTTCATCAATTTTTTTATTACTCAGTATTCCTTTCAAAGATTTTACACCAGGTGTTATTCTGTATTCTTTATTAAACTTTTCATTTTTTATCATTGTAAACAAATCAGCAACGATTTTTGAAACCGGCTTACCAGTCTTAGCAGAATATTCTTTTGCGTATTTAATTAAATCTTCGTTGAGCCGTAATGTTAATTTAGTTTTCATAATAATTCTCCACTTCGGATACTGTACGTATTATTATATTAATACTATACGGCATATTTGTAAAACAAATATTTCAATTTATTTTATATTTCCTTTTTCTTATGACTTTGTTATTGGTGTAAAACTCAAGGATTGAAAGAAACGACCTTGTTCACATTTCTAGTGAAGGGCTAACG
>QILZ01000268.1 GCA_003233545.1 Spirochaetales bacterium | reverse complement strand
ATTGCCCTGATAAAAGGAGCTCCGCATCCTGCAGCAGCTAAAACCTTTATAAATTGGGCTCTCTCCAAACCTACACAGGATTTCTTAGTAGGGAAAATGGGCAGAAGGGCAGTACGGACGGACGGTGCCGTATCACCGGGTCTTCCTCCTCTTAGCAGTATTAAAACCGTTCCTTACAATTTTGCATGGTCTGCCAGGAATAAAGAGAAATTTGTTAAACACTGGACGGAACTGGTTCAGGAGCTCGGACTGGGGCCGTAATATTTCCAAAGGAATGTTTATGGCAACGATAAGACTCGAGAAAATCAGCAAGAGTTTTCCCGGAGTGGAAGCGCTCAGCGGCATCAGCCAGCAGATAGAATCGGGTGAATTTTTTACCCTGCTTGGTCCTTCCGGCTGCGGTAAAACAACACTGCTAAGGACTGTTGCAGGTTTTTACAGGCAGAATGAAGGGCATATCTATATCGATAATAAACTAATAGATAATGTTCCTGCATATGAAAGAAATACGGGTATGGTTTTTCAGAACTATGCTGTATTTCCGCATATGACGGTTTATGAAAATATAGCGTTCGGGCTTAAAAACAGAAAAGTCCCTTCTTCCGAAATTAAGAGAAAAGTAGCCTATGTGTTGGAAATGGCGCGCCTTTCAGGGTACGAAGACCGTACGCCGGATCAGCTTTCCGGGGGTCAGCAGCAGAGAGTCGGTCTTGCCAGGGCAATGGTAATAGAACCTGAGGTTCTTTTAATGGATGAACCTCTTTCCAACCTCGATGCTAAATTAAGAGTGGAAATGAGGGAGGAGATACGTGATATACAGAGAGAATTAGGTATAACAACGATTTATGTAACTCACGACCAGGAAGAAGCACTTGTTATTTCCGACAGGATAGCTGTTATGGAATCGGGGGTTATACATCAGGTGGGTACCGGGTGGGATATTTATAAAAATCCAACCGATGTATTTGTTTCTTCTTTTGTAGGAGAAACAAACTTTATGGAAGGAGATATACTGGGAGAAGAAGTAGGCAGAATAAAAATTATGATTGGTAAACAGACAATTCAGGCAAATGTACCGAAAAGCGGTAATATCAAAGGGCATGTAAAAATAGCTGTACGTCCGGAAGATATATCACTTGTACAAAAAAGGGAAGAGGGTGCAGTTGCCAATCTAAATGCGGATTCGACTGTAATCGAAGGTAAAGTTGAAAAGAATACTTTTACAGGTCCTTTAGTCAGGTATTTAATAGACTGCGGAAATAATATCCACCTTGTTGTAGAAACACATAAACCGGAACAGGCTTCGTTAATACCTGTGGGCACATCTGTTTTTATTAAAATACCGATTAGCGCTATTCTATGTTTTAATCCCGAAACAGGACAGAGGCTGTAATGGAAAAGAAAAGAATAACGAAATATCATATAGGTCGTTTTGATTTCTGGACGCTTGTAACTCTCATAGGTTTTGTAATTGTTATTGTTTTCCTGCTTTTTCCGCTATTTAATATTTTTAAGTATAGTTTTTTAGATAAGGCAAGCGGAAAATTATCGATATCCAACTATAAAATATTCTTTTCTAAAACATACTATACTAAGGCTATTCTTAACAGTTTGATAGTTGCTGTCGGTGGTACTGCCGGTTCACTACTGCTGGGACTCCCTCTTGCATTTTTCACCGTAAGGTTTCGAATTAAGGGTAAAGCTATACTTTCTACTCTTGCAGTTCTTTCTCTGCTTTCTCCGCCCTTTATCGGTGCATATTCATGGATTATTATGCTGGGTCAGAATGGATTCCTGCATAACTTTTTTATAAATTTCGGGATTACCCTGCCGAAAATATTCGGTCCCGGGGGTATCATACTTGTGTATTCGCTGCAGTACTATCCTTTTGTATTCTTACTGTCATCCGGTGCTCTTTCCTCTGTCGATCGTTCTTTGGAAGAAGCGGCAGAGAATCTTGGAACAAGGGGTGTAAGGAAATTCTTTAAAATTACACTTCCGTTAATAATGCCGTCTGTAAGTGCAGGTGCTTTAATAAGTTTTATGATGTCACTTGCAAACTTTGGTGTTCCAATGATACTGGGCAGGAATTTCCATGTTCTGCCTACTATGGCATACAATATTTTTACAAGTGATATAGGCGGAGATGTAGGGCTTGCATCGACGGTAAGTATTCTTTTGATTCTTGTTTCCACCTTTGTTCTTTTCGGTCAGAGGTATATGGCTACGAGGCGCAAATATACAAGCAATCTGCTGAACAGACCACTGATAAAAAAATTAAAAGGATGGAGCGCAGCCGGTGCTCATTTTATATGCTACTTAATAGTTTTTATAAGCACCCTTCCATTGGCAGTTGTCGTTGTTTATTCCTTTAGAAAAACAAGCGGCCCTGTTTTTCATCCTGGCTTTGCACTTCAGAGTTATGCAAAGGTTCTTCACGATGTACCGAAAACCATAACCAACAGCCTTATTTACTCGATAACCGCAGTTATTCTTATAGTGATAGTAGGTACTCTTATAGGATTTGTCCTTTCCAGGAAGAGTAATGTCGCTTCTAAAATTCTCGACCCGCTTCTGATGATACCCTATATCGTTCCGGGAACTGTAATGGGAATCGGATTTATAGAGGCTTTTAACCACAAGCCCATGTATCTTGCCGGAACAGCAACGATTATTATTATGTCTTACTTTATCCGGCGTCTTCCATATTCTGTGCGCTCCAGTTCATCGATTTTAAAACAGATAGACCCGTCTTTAGAGGAAGCAGGTATAAATTTAGGCTCGAAACCTATGAATACTTTTATCAAAATAACTCTGCCGCTTATGGTTCCGGGTATAATTTCCGGAGCTTTAATGAGCTGGGTAACCGCTATTAATGAACTCTCATCGTCTATTGTTCTATATGTTGGTAAGACTATGACAATGCCCGTAAGAATATATCTTTCCGTGCTCGACGGACTGTTCGGGACTGCCTCTGCCCTGGCCACTTTTCTTTTAGTGGCAACCGGGGTGGCCCTTTATATCGTAAACAGGTTTGTCGATCTCGGTAGAGAGACAATTGTAGGTTAAGTGATAACTCCGGGCAGTAAACAGGCAGTACCTCCGACAGCAACTATCAAACTGTTAAGGATCGCTTTAAAGATATTAAACAATAGTATGTAAGGTTCTCTAACCAGGCTGGTGCGAAAGTAGCTGCCATTCATCTATCAGGGCCTGCGTATTCTCCCGGGCGGAATCCTGACGTACGTTGTCTACCGGAGACAGGATAAAGCCGCCGCCCGGGGAGAGTACCTCCATCGCTTCACGTACTTCGGCTCGTACTTTATCAGGCGATTTCTGTTCTACGGTCAGGTGTCCGTTAACCCCGCCCCACAGGCAAACCTTACCATTGAGCTTTTTCTTGGTCATCGCCATGTTCCAGGCCGCCGGATCTACGCCAATCAGTACATCCACTCCGGCTTTGGCGAACATATCCAGCAGCGGTGTACAGTTCGAGGTTATAATGTAGCCGAATTTGGCCCCTTTCTCATGAGCCAGGTCTGCGTCAGCTTTGAGGATGGGGTAGAGAAATTCACGATAAGTGTCCGGCGTCCAGAAAAAGCAATTCTCATACCAGGCGCGCTTGATATACAGGTCGATCCCGGTATTCAGAACCACTTCCATGCGTGACCGGTTCCACGCGGACACAATATCGAGTATCTTGCCGACAAGCTCAGGGTTATCATAAACGCTATACATCATATTCTGAAAGCCATATATCCAGCCGAATATATCGGCTCCGACGCCCCAGCCGCCGGTTACCAACAGATCGTGCCGGCGGGCCAGGTCTAAAATGGGTCGGGATTCGGCTTTGAAGGTATCGATTTCTTCTTTAGTGGGGGAGACCAGTAAATAGCGCAGGGCCTTAAGATCTTCCAACTGAGTTACCAGGAATTTCCTGGATCGTGGCGAGAGATAGTCATCAAAAAGAGGTACGTGATTACCCCAGCGCCAATCCTTTGTCTGGCGTACCTCAACACGCAACACACCTGCGGGTGTATAATATTCCTTGATCATGATGGGTACGTTCTCATCAGGTTGATCTTCCGTCCATTCCTTAACGGTTACGCATGGGTCGTAGCTAACCGGCAGACCATGCAGGTTGTAGTAGTCGTTAACCACCTCCGGTGGCCGGGGCGGCAGTTCAACAAATGTGTCCAATCCCATCTCTATCTGCCGCTCGATGAATTCGATATAACTACCGCATCGGCTCTTAAGCCCGCCAAAAATCATAAAGGAACACGGCACGTGATCAGGTTCCTGACAGTTAAGGGTGGTTAACATTCGCTCTCGTGAGGACATTTGATTTTGAGTCATTCAGGTACTCTCCATTGTATTTAACTTATTTAAAACTAATTTAATTCAATTAGATTTCATATGAAATGAATATAGCCTGTTTACTGCATTTCGTCAAGAATATATTGGCCTTATTACGATATATTCTGCAAAAGTACTTGACTTCTCGGTAGAATAGATATAGAATGATACAAATTGAAGCATATTTAGTTTCAAATGCTATTTATTGGCTGA
>QILZ01000354.1 GCA_003233545.1 Spirochaetales bacterium | reverse complement strand
ATACCGTCAGGTTATGGAAAAATATGAGCATGAATAAAAATGAGGATCCGGTTCCCGCCGGATCCTCATGCATAAAAAATTTTTCTTTTATCCTTTCCCCCACTTTGTTAAATCCAGTTCTTTTTCTGTTTTTGCTACTATCGATGTACCTGTCAGGTCCCCTGTAACATTAAGACTGGTTCTTCCCATATCGAGTATTGCATCGATACCGAGAATCATTGCGTATGCCATGGCTACAGGAGTCCCTGGTTCTACGGGAAGGCCCACGGAATTTAGTACCAGGAGCAGCATTATTGCTCCCGCACCCGGAACACCGGCTGTTCCGATCGATGCAAGTACAGCTGTTAAGATAACTGTCAGCTGCTGTGTAAATGTCAGCTGCATGCCTACTGCAAAAGCTACGAAAAGTGCGCAGACACCCTGGTATATTGCCGTTCCGTCCATGTTAATCGTAGCACCAAGCGGAAGGGTAAAGGAAAAAATACTTCGTGAAATTCCGAGATTCTCTTCCGCATTTCTCATAGTAACGGGAAGTGTCCCGCTGCTGCTTCTTGTTACAAATGCGGTAAGCATTGCATCCTTTGCACCTCCTAAGAATTTTAAAAAGCCCATCCTGTAGAGTGAGAGCAGTCCTCCGTAAACAATAAAGAGCTGCACTGCGAGCCCGATATACACTGCGAGTGTAACCATGCCGAGCGGTCCGAAAGCCTTGGCGCCCTGTTTTCCGAAGACTACGGCTATTAATGCAAAAACACCGATGGGTGCATACTGGAGAACCCATCCGACAATCTTGTACATAACCTCTGCCGCACCATCGAAGAACTTAAAAACCGATTCTGCTGCCTCTTTGATGCGTTTGTCTTTGCTGATCATGAGAAAGGACAGACCGATTCCGAAAAAGATAGCAAAGAAAATAGTCGGCAGTACGGCACCTTTAGATAGAGCGCCGAAGGGATTCTTAGGTACAATATTAAGCAGTGTATCTACAATGCCGGGTTGTTTCAGTGTCCTCCCTGCGGCTTTGCCCCCGCCAAGTGCAAGACCGAGGCCCGGGTGGAAAATATTGCCTGCAATTAAACCGATGGCAACTGCTAAAGCTGAAGTCAACAGATAGTAAACAATTATTTTTATGCCGACCCTTCCCAGACGTGCCGGGCTTATGCTTGCGGAACCGACAACGAGGGTAAAAAACACAACTGGCATTACAATCATTTTAAGCAATCGTATAAACAGATCACCAAATGGTTTTACCCACGAAATACCGGGTCCCACAATAAGACCGATTACCGCCCCCAGGATAAGACCTATGAGTATTCTGATAAGCAGACTGGTTTTAAAATACCAGTCGAATACTCCCCGTCTCTTCTTTAGTTCTTCAGAATTCATACCGATGCCTCCTGATTTTGCTTATACATACGGGTTGTGGATTAAATATTTAAAGCAGATTAACGAATTGTATGTAAAGCAGTTTTATATAAAAAGCTCAACGAGCTTTGTTGTTTCTTTAAGCCCGCTGCCGGTCAGTATCAAAACTGCATCATCCTGTTCGGCCTGTGTAAGTTTTTCCCAGCCGGCCAGCACAGAGGCTGAAGTCGGCTCGACGTATATACCCATGCCGAAAAGTTTCTTTAAGGATTCTAATATCTCGTGGTCTGTTACACTTACCGTTCCGCCTCCGCTGTCTCTTATTGCATGCAAAACCGCTTTTGCTCTCGGAGGGCACTGGACTGCAATACCTTCCGCTACGGTAATGCCGGTATCGATTCTTGCATAATCATCCAATCCCTTCTGAAATGCGGTATGGAGCGGCGAACATTTATCCGCCTGGACCCCGATAATTCGAGGCATTTTATCAGAATATCCTGCTTTAATTAGTGTTTTAAAGCCGAGGTATATTCCTTCTACATTTCCTCCCGAACCTGCAGGTACAATGATAGTGTCCGGAATATGATAGTCGAAGAATTCCCATATCTCAAATGCGGATGACTGAATCCCCACAGGAAAAAAGGGACTCCATAGATGACTGGCATAGTAAGAACTCTTGGAAGCATCCACGGCCGCATCGTTTGCATCCTGCCTTTTTCCCTGCACCTTCACGACATTTGATCCGTATAGCAATGCCTGTGATAATTTGCCTTCCGGTGTATAGTCGGGGACGTATACGGTACATGATATACCTGCGGAAGCTGCATAGGCAGAAACAGCCGCACCTGCATTTCCTGAGGAATCCTCAACTACGTTTTTTATGCCGAGATACTTAACAAGTGAAATCAAAACACTTGCTCCCCGGTCTTTAAAAGAGCCTGTCGGCTGCATGTAATCCATTTTAAAAAAAACTTTTTTTTCATCGATGGTTCTGTTTACGATGGGAGTTAAGCCCTCACCGAGGGAAACAGGCTCGATATCATCAGGAAGCATAAAAGCTTCTCTGTAGCGCCAGATAGTATGCGAACGCGCGGCAAGGCTCTTTTTGGAAAAAATATTCCGGACTTCCAGTTCAAAGAATCCGCCGCAATTACATCTGAACTGTTCCGTATCGAGAGGATATCTTTTCCCGCATAAGGAACATTCGTAGTCCATAAGATGTATTATACTATATTAAAGAAATCGGTCAATATTTTACAGCAGCTTTTGTTGCGCCTGTGGAGATTCTTCCGTTAACGGGCAGGGGTTGTCCGGTGAATATATGCACCGGCGTCGGAAGCGGGATAAAGGGAAATAAAATACGGGCTTCTACCCCCAGGGAGGGTCGGTTTTTCAAAAGCGACCTGATTGGAGGGGTAATATATTGGGGATAGAATGCCCGATATTTTCATAGTTTTACGACCTTATCTTATCAGACCTATAATAAGCGAGTTATTCTCACGAAACAGATTAAAGAGCAGTTTTCTCTCTTTTAAATTATTTAACGCTTTATAAAAGTCCGTAAGTGTTTTTATATCTGCGCCGTTTATTTTCTTCACTATATCTCCGGGTCTAAAACCCGCTATTGCGGCCGGACTACCCTGTATCACATTTCCTATAATGACATCGCCGTCGCGTGGAGATAATTTAAGCTGCTTTCTGATATCCGGAGTAATCGGCACCGCATATAATCCCGGCCAGAGTTTATCTGCCTTTTTGGCAATCTTTTTTTCCTCTTCACGTGTTGCAAGTTTAACTTTAACTTCCGTAGTAGTGCCGTATCTGTAGATTCCGATCGTGATTGTGTGTTTCGGAGGAAGATCACCTATTGTCATTAAGAGTTCGGTAGAATCTTTAATTGTCCGATTGTTAATCTTTGTAATAATATCTCCCGGCAGAATGCCGCTTTTGCCTGCGGGAGATCCTTTAAAAACGCCGTATACAAAGGCACCCGAATGGTTCTTTAAGCCGAATCCGGCTGCAATCTGGGGAGAAACATCACCCATGGAAACGCCGAGCCAGCCGTATTCGATTTTACCCTTCGTTATAAATTCATTTATGGCTTTTTTTGCCGTATTAATCGGAATTGCGAAACCGAGACCGATACTTCCGCCGGACGGAGAAGCTATCCATGAGTTTATTCCGACGACCTGTCCGTCTAGATTAACTAAAGCGCCTCCGGAATTTCCGCGGTTTATTGCAGCATCCGTCTGAATATAATTTGTAAAAGTGGCAATTCCGCTGCCCCGTATGGGATGCCTTCCTATTGCACTTACAATACCGGCTGTTACTGTGGATTCAAAGCCAAGAGGATTACCCACTGCCAATACCCAGTCGCCAACCTGCAGGGTGTTAGAGTTGCCGAGTTCTGCTATGGGTACGGACTGTTTTGTTTTGAAAACAACAAGGGCAAGGTCTTTTTTCTCATCCTTGCCTACAAGTTTGGCCTTAAAAATTCTCTGATCATGCAGTTTGATACTTATCTCTTCCGCTTTTCCCACGACATGGTTGTTGGTAAGTACATAAATTTTATTTCCGGACCTTTTTACAATAACACCGGAACCGAGTCCGTACTGTTTATACTCCCTGTACTGTTTCTTTTCCTGATTATTTCCCTGGGGCCCGAAGAAGAACTCAAAGGGGTTTGTTAACTGTGGAACGGGCTGTTTGATAATATCGACAACATCTATTTCCACAACGGTAGGAATAACCCTGCTGGCAACGCTCCTGAATGAGTACTGCATCTCTTTCAGTGCCTGCACCCCTGCATTTCCGGAAGTATTCCCGGTCTGCCGGGGCTGAACTGCAGTACCTGAAGGCTGTTGATTGTATGCAGGCTGGGGTGCCTGCTGTTCCCCCCTGCCTCCGAATCCCGAGAGAGAAACAACCAGGATTACGGCAACGGCGGTAATTAACAGGATGTTTACCGCCAGGAA
>QILZ01000203.1 GCA_003233545.1 Spirochaetales bacterium | reverse complement strand
CTCAAAGTCCTATTCTTAAGAAGGAAGCTCTTATTCCGATTTTCGTACTGTTTTTTCTTTTTGTTATTTTGATTGTGAGTACGAAACTTACCGGAAGACCTCCGGAGATAGAGGAGATAACTCCGCAGATAGGTATCCCGGGTGATGTGATTGTAATCAAAGGGAAATTCTTCGGAGATAAACGCAATGGCGGGGAAGTGGAAATCGGAGGAATTGCAGCTGTGTAGCGTCCGATTATCTGGAATGGAAAAATGATCAGGTCAGTGTGCGGATACCCGACGAAGCCGTTTCCGGTATGGTTTTTGTAAGCACCCGGAACGGCAGGAGCAGCGGAGTGCTTTTTACCAATCGAACCGAAATACCGGTTGTAAAATCCGGACCCGCAAAACCGGGAGAGCCATATATACAGACGATATCTCCGGAGAGTGGTTATATAGGAAGTTTGTTGGTAATTTCAGGAATTAACTTTGGTCTGGACAGGGGCAGTTCGAAGGTTAATTTTACATGGATAGAAGAAAAAACAGGGGTAAATACCGGTTTAACCGGTAAAACTTATTTTATTGCTGCTAAGAATTATGATTTGAACTACCAAAGCTGGACCGACAGGGAGATAAGGGTAAGGGTTCCCGACGGAGCATCCTCCGGCAATGTTTTTCTCGAAACAGATAAAGGCTCGAGTAATTCTGTTTATTTCGAAGTGGAAAGGGCCGGCGGGACAAAATTGTTTCTGAATAAGAGGACATACTCCATTCAGTATTCGGTTGTGATAGATAATGTTGCTTCCGATCCCGATAATGGATTATATATATGGATGCCGAGAATACAGGGCAGCTCTTCCCAGAGAAATATACAGATTATTTCTCAGGAGCCGGTGCCTCTTTTTTCCAATATAGATGATACGATACTCTTTTTTCTGAAAGATCTAAAACCTGAAGAAAACTATACAATATCGGAGAATGTGATTTTCGACCGTTATGCTATCGAAATAAATATTGTACCTTCGAAGGTAAGATATAAGTATAACCGTTCCAGCCGTTTGTACAAATATTATACGGAACCTGATCCCCTGGTTAATTCAGGAGATAAAAGAATTAAAAGACTTGCCGGGAAAATAGCCGGAAAAGAGAGAAATCCGTATAGAAAGGCAAAGCTGGTTTATAACTATGTACGGGCACGGTTAAAACAATCTAAAGACTCGCTTAAAAACCTAGATGAGGTTCTTGATAAGAGAAAGGGTGACTCGTTTAACTATGCAATCCTTTTCTGCGCCTTAAACAGGGCTCTCGGTATTCCTGCACGCCCTATCGGTGGTATAGTTGTGGATAAGAGCAGGAACAGCATACGCCACTTCTGGGCGGAGATTTATCTCGAAGGGATCGGATGGCTTCCCGTCGATCCTTTCCTCGGAGATAATAATTATCTTGTTCCCCTGTCTCGGGATAAAAATCCGGGTAATTATTTTTTCGGAAACCTGGATAACAGGCACATTGTCCTCTCCAGGGGCACGGTTGTTATAAAACAGATGAACCCGAATGGCAGGCAGGTAAGAAGAACCGGCAGGCCGGATTTGCAGACGGTGCATGAAGAGGCGATTGGCAATATTTACAGTTATAATGCAAGGTGGCATAATATCCAGATATTGGGTGTCTATTAGGTAATCATATACCTGTATTTACATTTTTTAAGTGAGGTTCGGCTATGAAGAAAAAGATACTGGCTTTTTTACTGGGACTTGTGATGATTTCTGCAGCGTTTTCAGAACAGTTGACAGTAGTGACATTTAATACCTGGTATGGTATGGACGGGCATGGTCTTCTTAAGATGGGGGAATATGAGACTCAGCAGAGAAGAGACAAAAGGCTCGAAATCCTGATAAAGGATTTAAAACAGCTTAATCCGGATATTATATTTCTGCAGGAGGTTAATCCTGTCGGAAGGGTAACCGGAAGGCTTAAAAAAGCTCTTGGGTACAGTGCGATATTAAAGTTGTATAACGGAGGTATTAAAATTTTCGGTCTGGGAATTCCTGTTAATCTTAATATGGGACTTGTTATACTCGCCAGGAAGAACCTTAAACTGAAAAATATTGGTTCCAAACAGATATCCGGACCGATAGGACTGTATAATCAGTATATAGCGTTTCATTTTAGTGAAGCCCGTTTTGTGCTTGCAGGAAAAGTGACGGTAAACGGGAAAGAACTGCTCCTCTTTAATACGCATACCCATGCGGCTTTACCTGCAGATAAAGGATTGTTTAAAACCGTGGAACAATGGCAGACAGTGGGGAAGATTTCGGAAAAGGAGAAAGAGAAAGTCGATAAAGGGATAACGGCAGACTGGAACAGGCGAAAAAAGGAACTTAAGGCTATAGCTGATTATGTAGAGAAAAAGGCTGCCGGAAAACCGTATATTTTAGGAGGAGATTTTAATACGAATCCGGAAGCGAAGGGGATGGCGGCAATGGTAAAGAGACTCGATCTTACCGATACATATCATGTAATCCGTCCGGATCTTCCGGGTTTTACATGGGATTCCATTAATAACCCGAACACAAAAAATGATGCATCTTTAAAGTTTGTAAACGGAGATGCGAAAAAAGGCGTTGAACTGCTCAGTGCCATGTTCGACCAGAGCCCCCGGCGAATAGACTTTATTCTGCTTGGCGGCGGTATGGGCAGAAGTAATGTTATAGCAAGCCGTATTGTATTTAATACTGCGGTCGACGGTATATACCCGTCCGATCATTTCGGGGTACTTTCCGAAATTACTTTTTGATTAATTGTTACGGAAGAGTTTATAATAAGACCGGTAAGCTTTATTTCTGATAAAGATACCGTCCATCCATGGTTGATACCGGATTATATGTACAAATTAAATTAATGTGAAACCGTAATAGCTGTTCTTGCGACTAATAGTATGAAAATCTATTTAAGGAGAGCTATTATGAAAAGAGCAGGATTACTTTTTGCTGCAGGTTCACTGTTAATGCTGATATTTACAGGGTGCCAGTTTATGCCCTTTGGCAATGCGAACTCTGCACGGAATCTCGCACAACTTGCATCCGGTATCACGGATTACAGGAACGATTCCGCAGTGGCTTCGTCTTCCAAATTAGATGCGAACGATTTGCAGGGCAAGGGGATTGTGATCAGTAAGAGCCTAAACCAAACGACACGGCAGATTACAAGGGATGACGGAACGGTCGTTACTATTGTAGAAGTGGCTGATGATAAAAACACTCCCGCAAACACAGAGGACGATTCTTTAACTGTAACACGTACCTATGACATCTGGAGCGGTGCACAGAGGACGGATAAGATAATACGTCCCAGGAAACCGAAAGCGGATTGGACAGCCTGGAATGGAGATTTGTACGTTCAGGATGGAATTCAAATAACATCTTTTATAAACGGCGTCAAAGTATCGGAAGGCACCATGAGCATAACATGGAGAAAGAACGGAGATCAGGTCAGCCTTGCTGAAATAGTAAAGGAAACCCACAGAATAGGCAGAAACGGAGCTATTGTAAAGATAGATACTGTTATCGATGAAAACGGGCTCTGGACCAAAACGAAGTACAGAATCAAGGTAACCTCGAGCGGGAATCTGGTTGTCCATAAATTTACCTATGAAGAGTTTACCGGTGCTGACGGGCAGGTTTATACGAAAATAGTTCGCGATGACGGAAGTTATGCTGTTATTATTCAGAAAAAAAATCCGCGGATAATGAAGTACTATAATGCGGATGGTATTTTAAAGATGAAGGTAACGGAAACCCGTGATAAGAGTACGGGTGATCTCTCCGTTGTAAAAGAAATATACGATGCGGACGGAAACCTTATCGCTACGAAAAATATCTCGTTTCAGTACAAATATACCGGAGATGAGGTCGTTGTTACAAAAACCTTTGATAACGGAAAACAGGTTACCATGACTGTTCAGGAATCGGATGAAGGGTTTATCGTAAACAGAAACGGTTTTATTTATAACGTTAAATTTAACGAAGGTAATGTTGCAATATATGATCAGAATTCGAACCTTATTGCGACTGTTACTTTTAATTCAGACGGAAGCTGGACTGTAATCTATGCTGATTCATCGAAGGCGCCTGTTACGGTTAATCCGTAAAATTCGGTTAACCGTCGTATTTAACCCCTGAATTTTTAGTTTAAAAGCCCGGTGTAATGCTACACCGGGCTTTTTGTAGTGGAGGCCGGAATCCGAAATTGTTGGGAATCATTCGAATTATTTCTCTTTTATATTACATAAGGAGAATAGGAGACGGAATATACTTTTAAAATAATAATGGAAGAATGCAAAGGTGGAACAAGTTATACGGTATATTTATTTGTTATTTATTAACTCTTTTTGTCGCACTTGGTTCATTTGAAGGATTCATATACACAAATACTCCGATAAAATATAACCTGATAGGAATTCCTGAAATTATTTTATCTATCATATTAGTATCATTAATTGTTACCTGCCACCAAGTATAGCCACATATAAATAGCCCCGCCAATATTATTTGCAACTATCTGCCATAAGAATTGCCGAATAAAAAAG